>NZ_JASCOS010000100.1:0-12751 GCF_029959705.1 Stenotrophomonas sp. PS02297
CCGGGACTCAACGGGCCCGCCCGGCCCCGGGGGCGGGGGGCGGCGGCGGCGGTCGTCGTTTCCGGCACAGGGGAAGTCCGGATCGCGGCCACGCAAAAAAGCCAGCCCAAGGCTGGCTTTCCGGGTGCCCGGCTACCGCCGCTTACTTCATGCGGTAGGTAATGCGGCCCTTGGTGAGGTCGTACGGCGTCATTTCAACCTTGACGCGGTCGCCGGTAAGGATGCGGATGTAGTTCTTGCGCATGCGGCCGGAGATGTGGGCGATGATTTCATGCCCGTTTTCCAGTCGAACGCGGAAAGTGGTGTTCGGCAGCGTCTCGCTGACGGTGCCCTCGAACTCGATGGAGTCGTCTTTCGACATGTAATCCTGTGCGGTTCTGCGGATGGCCTTTTCAGGCCCGGAAGCCGAGCATTTTACCCCGCGCCGCGGAATGATGCAAAGTTTGCGTTAAACCGGGGCCGAGACCGCCAATACCGAGGCCGGCCAATGGCCGAAACGCCGCGCCCAGCTCCCGGCCGGCTCCGTTTCCGCGTCCTGGACCAAGGCCCGCACCCGGGCCAGGAAGGCATCGCGCGGCAGGTGCGCGGCCCCCATGCGCAGCAGGTGCGGGTTCTCGACCTGGGCATCGATCAACGGCCAGCCCCAGCCGCACAGGGTGCGCGCCAACGCCGCCAACGCCACCTTGGAAGCGCCGCTGCGCCCGCTGAACATGCTTTCGCCGAAGAACATCCGGCCGATGGCCACGCCATAGATCCCGCCAACCAGCTGCATGCCGTCGAACACCTCCACCGAATGCGCGTACCCGAGCTGGTGCAGTTGCACGTAGGCGCGATGCATCGCGGCGGTGATCCAGGTGCCATCCTGGCCCGGACGCGGCGCGTCGGCGCAGGCCTGCATCACGCGGGCGAACGCTGTGTCGGCGGCGACCGTCCAGGTGCTTGAACGTAATGTGCGGCGGAAGCGCGAGGACAGGCGTACGCCATCGGTGCGGAACACCATGCGCGGGTCCGGCGACCACCACAGGACCGGCTGCCCTTCGGAGAACCATGGAAAGATGCCGCCGGCATAGGCATTGAGCAGCCGCACCGGGGACAGGTCGCCGCCGACGGCCAGCAGCCCGTCGGGCTCGGACAGCGCCAGCTCGGCCGGCGGGAAGGGCGCATCGGGTTCGGGCGGCAGCAGGAAGGGCGGGCGACTCATCTGCCGCATTGTAGGCGCGGGGCTTGCGCCTGCACCCGGCATCCGGGACCGCAGGAAGGCTCCCGGCGCGACAAGCCCGGCACCTACGGCTTGAAGGGCGAGTGCGCTGCCAGTTGTCCTGCGTAGCGCGCCACGTCCCGCCGCTCCCGGTCGCACCATTCCGCCAGCGCCTGCCGGAAGGCGGGGTCGGCGACCCAGTGCCGGCTGCGCACCTCCACCGGCAGGAACCCGCGCGCCAGCTTGTGCTCGCCCTGCGCGCCCGGTTCGAACCGCTGCAGCCCCTCGCGCAGGCAGTAGTCGATGCCCTGGTAGTAGCAGGTCTCGAAGTGCAGGCCGGGCAGGGCGGCGCCGCCCCAGTAGCGGCCGTACAGCGTATCGCCGCCACGCAGGCACAACGCGCCCGCGATCGGCTCGTCGTCCTGCAGGGCAAGGAAAAGCACCAGTTGCCGCGGCAGGGCGTCGGCCAGATGGCGCAGGAACGGCAGGGTCAGCGCCGGCGCGTTGCCGTACTCGGCGAAGGTCCGCAGGTAGAAGCCATGCATAGCGCGCAGGTCGTCGTCGCTGGCTTCATCGCCATGGACGATGCGGAAGCCGATGCCGACGCGGCTGATCTTCGCGCGCTCCTGGCGGATGTTCTTGCGCCGCTTGTGGTCCATCGCGCCGAGGAAATCGTCGAAATCCCGCCAGCCAGGCTGGCGGTGCCACTGGAACTGCACGTCCACGCGCCGCAGCCAGTCCGCGTCGAACACCTCGTCCTCGGCTCCGGAATGGAAGTTGACATGGGCCGAGGACAGCCCCGCGTCCCGTACGTGTTCGACGACTGCCTGCAGCAGCAGGCGCCGGTCCGCGTCGTCGCGGGCCAGCAGGCGCGGACCGGTGACCGGCGAATAGGGAACGGCGCCGAGCCACTTCGGGAAATAGTCCAGTCCATGCCGCGCATAGGCATTCGCCCAGGCGTGGTCGAACACGAACTCGCCGTGGGAGTTTTCCTTCAAGTAGCCGGGAACCGCGCCGACCAGCTCATCGCCGCGCCACAGGGTCAGGTGCCGCGGCTGCCAGCCCCATTCCCGGCGCAGGCAGCCGTGCTGCTCCAGGCCGCCGAGAAAGGCGTGGCTGACGAAAGGATTGCCGTGGTCGTGCAGGGCATCCCAGCGTCCGGCCGGGATGTCCTGCAAGGTGTCCAGCCAGCGGATCTGCGCCATGGCCAGGAGTGCCAGGGGAGGCCAGCCTGGCCGGCGCTCCCTCCGGCCTCAACCGTTCTGGTCGAGGAAGCGCTCTGCATCCAGCGCCGCCATGCAGCCAAAGCCGGCCGAGGTGATGGCCTGGCGGTAGTGCTGGTCGGCCACGTCGCCGGCGGCGAACACGCCTTCGACCGAGGTCATGGTGGCGTTGCCGCCCAGGCCCGAGCGGATCTCCAGATAGCCGTTGTTCATCGCCAGCTGGCCCTTGAACAGGTCGGTGTTGGGCTGGTGGCCGATGGCGACGAAGAAGCCGTGCGCGTCGAGGTCGCGGGTGCTGCCATCCTGGGTGGATTTCACCCGCACGCCGGTCACGCCCATCTCGTTGCCCAGCACCTCGTCGACCTGGTGGTGCCACACGGTCTCGATCCTGCCGGCGGCGACCTTGGCGAACAGCTTGTCCTGCATGATCTTCTCCGCCTTGAGCGTGTCGCGGCGGTGCACCAGGTAGACCTTGCGGGCGATGTTGGACAGGTACAGCGCCTCTTCCACGGCGGTATTGCCGCCGCCGACCACGACCACGTCCTGGTCCTTGTAGAAGAAGCCGTCGCAGGTGGCGCAGGCCGACACGCCGCGGCCCTTGAATGCCTCCTCGGACGGAATGCCTAGGTACTTGGCGGTGGCGCCGGTGGCGATGATCAGCGCGTCGCAGGTGTACTCGGCGCTGTCGCCGACCAGCTTGAACGGGCGCTGCGACAGGTCTGCGGTATGGATGTGGTCGAACACCACTTCGGTATCGAAGCGCTCGGCGTGGGCCTGCATGCGCGCCATCAGGTCCGGCCCCATCAGGCCGTGGGCATCGCCCGGCCAGTTGTCCACTTCGGTCGTGGTCATCAGCTGGCCGCCCTGCTGCAGGCCGGTGATCACCACCGGCTTGAGGTTGGCGCGCGCGGCGTAAACCGCAGCGGTCCAGCCGGCGGGGCCGGAGCCCAGGATGACGAGCTTCTGGTGGCGGGTGGGCTGGGACGGGGCGCTGGAAGTGCTCATGTATACTCGCGGAAAGTCGGGATTGGCGGCGCGATCGCGGCATATGGCGACCGTCCGGACACGCCATAGAGTGGCGACCGGGCTCCGGTGAATCAAGGCGCAGGAATGGAACTGCGCGACCCGCAGGGCCGCTTACCCCCCCGCCGAAGACCGGCCCGGGCTTTCCGCATGTCTTTCCGATGTCCTTGTGCCCCCGCTGTCGCCGCGCCCCGGAACAGGCGGATGAAACGGCGCCGCGTGTCGTTTAATATCAATCACTAACCATGCATTTCTAAGGTCTGGTCCAAGGTGGCGAAACAGGTCCCGGAACGTGACAAAGGCGCTGGCGCCAGCGGCAACACGCGCAGGCAGGCGGCCGCTTCGGACAATCCGCGTCGCAACAAGCTCTGGCGCGACCTGGCGCTGATCGCGATCGCGCCGGCCCTGCTGTACCTGCTGGCGAGCCTGTTCACCTATTCCCCGGCCGACCCGGGCTGGTCGCAGGCCGGGTCGGTGGTCGCGCCGATCCACAACATGGGCGGTCGGGTCGGCGCGTGGATCGCCGACGTGCTGCGCCAGCTGTTCGGCTACGTGGCCTATCTGATTCCGCTGATGCTGGCGGCCGTCGCGTGGATCGCCATGTTCGGGCTCAACCGCGAGGACCGCGGCCACGATGACCTCGGCCCGGCGTTGCGGCTGGTCGGCATCGTCGGCTTCCTGATCGGCGCCACCGGCTTCCTCTACCTGCGCCTGCCGCCGGGCGATGTCGCCCGCGCCGGCGGTGGCCTCGGCGTGCTGGTGGGCAAGTCGCTGCAGAGCGGGTTCGGCCCGGTCGGCAGCAACCTGTTCCTGCTGGTGCTGCTGCTGACCTCGATCACCCTGGCCACCGGGCTGTCGTGGTTCCTGGTGATGGAGAAGATCGGCAAGTGGGTGCTGGCGCTGGGCCCGTTGCTGGACAAGAAGAAGGAACAGGCCAGCGAATGGCAGCAGACCCGCGCATTGCGCGAGGAACGCGAGGAAGTACGCAAGGTCGACGCCGAAGTCCGCGCAAAGCGCGAGCCGGTGAAGATCGAGCCACGCCCGGCGCCGGTGATCGAGAAGAGCGAACGCGCCAAGCGCGAAACGCAGATCCCGATGTTCCAGGGCGTCAACGGCGACGGCTCGGATCTGCCGCCGCTGGCGCTGCTGGACGACCCCAGGCCGCAGCCCAAGGGGTACGACGAGCAGACCCTGGAAACGCTGTCGCGGCAGATCGAATTCAAGCTCAAGGATTTCCGCATCGACGCGCAGGTGGTCGGCGCCTATCCGGGCCCGGTGATCACCCGCTTCGAGATCGAGCCGGCGCCGGGCATCAAGGTCAGCCAGATCAGCTCGCTGGACAAGGACATCGCCCGCGGCCTGTCGGTCAAGTCGGTGCGCGTGGTCGACGTGATCCCCGGCAAGTCGGTGGTCGGCCTGGAAATCCCCAATGTCACCCGCGAGATGATCTTCCTGTCCGAGCTGCTGCGCTCGAAGGAATACGACAAGTCGGCCAGCGTGCTGACCCTGGCGCTGGGCAAGGACATCGCCGGCCGCCCGACCGTGGCCGACCTGGCGCGCATGCCGCACCTGCTGGTGGCCGGCACCACCGGTTCGGGCAAGTCGGTGGCGGTCAACGCCATGGTGCTGAGCCTGCTGTACAAGGCCAGCCCGAAAGACCTGCGCATGCTGATGATCGACCCGAAGATGCTGGAACTCAGCGTCTACCAGGGCATTCCGCACCTGCTGGCACCGGTGGTCACCGACATGAAGGAGGCTGCCAACGGCCTGCGCTGGTGCGTGGCCGAGATGGAGCGTCGCTACAAGCTGATGAGCGCGGTGGGCGTGCGCAACCTGGCCGGCTTCAACAAGAAGATCAAGGACGCCATCGACGCCGGCCAGCCGCTGATGGACCCGCTGTTCAAGCCGAACCCCGAAATGGGCGAGGCGCCGCGCCCGCTGGAGCCACTGCCGTTCATCGTCATCTTCATCGACGAATTCGCCGACATGATGATGATCGTCGGCAAGAAGGTCGAGGAGCTGATCGCGCGCCTGGCGCAGAAGGCGCGCGCCGCCGGCATCCACCTGATCCTGGCCACGCAGCGTCCTTCCGTGGACGTGATCACCGGCCTGATCAAGGCCAACATCCCGACCCGCATCGCCTTCCAGGTCAGCTCCAAGATCGACTCGCGCACCATCCTCGACCAGTCCGGCGCCGAGGCGCTGCTGGGCAACGGCGACATGTTGTACCTGCCGCCGGGCACGGCGATGCCCGACCGCGTGCACGGTGCCTTCGTCTCCGACGAGGAAGTGCACCGCGTCGTCGAGCACCTCAAGGCGAGCGGCCCGGCCGACTACATCGAAGGCGTGCTGGACGAAGTGCAGACCATGGGCGACGGCGTGGTGGTCGGCGCCACCGGCCTGCCGGAAACCAGCAGCAGCGGCGATGAATCCGACCCGCTGTACGACGAGGCCCTGCGCATCGTCACCGAAACCCGCCGCGCCTCTATTTCCGGCGTGCAGCGGCGCCTGAAGATCGGCTACAACCGCGCCGCACGCCTGATCGAGGCGATGGAAGCGGCCGGCGTGGTCAGCGCCCCCGAGCACAATGGCGACCGCGCCGTACTGGCGCCACCACCGCCCAAGTGAGGGCAGGGCGGCGACGATTGCCGCCCATTCAGTTTATCCCGGGCAGACTCAGCCCATCCTCCGTCCATCGATGACAACCGCCATGAACGTCCTCCTGCGTCCCACGTTGATCGCCGTCGCCCTGGCCGCCGCCGTTTTCGCCGCCGATGCCCATGCCGGCGCGCGCGACGACCTGAAGGCCTTCACCAATGGCCTGCGCGGGCTGGACGGACAGTTCAGCCAGCAGGTGTTCGACGCCAAAGGCAAGCTCAAGGAGTCGTCCAGCGGCCGCGTCGCGCTGTCGGCGCCGCGCCTGTTCCGCTGGGAGTACACCCGTCCGCATCCGCAGCTGATCGTGGCCGACGGCAGCAAGGTCTGGGTCTACGAGCCCGACCTGGAGCAGGCCACGGTGCGCGGACAGGGCGAGGAAGAACAGAACAGCCCGCTGACGGCGCTGATCAATCCCGCGCAGCTGGAGCGCCAGTACGACGTCAGCGAAGAAGCGGCACCGCGCGATGGCATGCAGTGGCTGTCGCTGAGTCCCAAGCGCGAGACCGATGCCAGCTTCCAGTACGCTGCGCTCGGTTTCGGCCAGGGCGGCCTGGGCCGCATGGAAGTCGTCGATGCGGTGGGGCAGCGCACCGTGATCGATTTCAGCGGCTGGAAGAAGAACCCTTCCTTCGCCGCCGGCACCTTCCGCTTCACGCCGCCGAAGAATGTGGACGTCATCGGCGAACGCTGACGGCCCATGCAGTGCCGGCCGCCGGCCGGCACTTCGCCTATCCCCACATGCCCGACGGAGCGCTCATCGGCGCTACTGGACTGGACAGCCACGCTAGAATGCAGGCGTGGCCAGATCCAGAAACACGTTCTCCGATCCTCCTGCCGACCTGCTGAGCGCGGACCGGGAGGGCATGCGCCCGCTCGCCGAGCGCATGCGCCCGCGCACGCTCGCCGAGATGGTCGGGCAGAAGCGCCTGCTGGCGCCCAACACCGCCCTGCGCCGCGCCATCGAATCCGGCCGCGTCCACTCCATGGTGCTGTGGGGGCCGCCGGGTTGCGGCAAAACCACCCTTGCGCTGCTGCTGGCGCGCTATGCCGACGCCGAATTCCGCGCGATCTCGGCAGTGCTTTCGGGCCTGCCCGAGGTACGCCAGGTGCTGGCCGAAGCCGCGCAGCGCTTCGCCGAAGGCCGGCGCACCGTGCTGTTCGTCGACGAGGTGCACCGCTTCAACAAGTCGCAGCAGGACGCCTTCCTGCCGCACATCGAGCGCGGCACCATCATCTTCGTCGGCGCCACCACCGAGAACCCGTCCTTCGAACTGAACTCGGCACTTCTTTCGCGCTGCCGCGTGCATGTGCTCGAAGCGGTATCGCCCGAGGACGTGGCCGAAGCCCTGCAGCGGGCGCTGGGCGACAAGGAGCGCGGGCTGGGCGAGGAGGACATCCGCGTCTCGCCCGAATCGCTGCTGGAAATCGCCCGTGCCGCCGATGGCGATGTGCGCCGCGCCCTGACCCTGCTTGAAATCGCCGCGGAACTGGCGGCGGGCGAGGGCGGCCAGATCACGCCGGAAACCCTGCTGCAGGTGCTGGCCGACCGCACGCGCCGCTTCGACAAGGGCGGCGAGCAGTTCTACGACCAGATCTCGGCGCTGCACAAATCGGTGCGCAGCTCCAACCCTGACGGTGCGATCTATTGGCTGGCACGCATGCTCGATGGCGGCTGCGACCCGTCCTACGTCCTGCGCCGGCTGACCATCATGGCGGTGGAGGACGTCGGCCTCGCCGACCCGCGCGCCCTGGAGATGGCGATCAACGTCTGGAACGCCTATGACCGCATCGGCGCGCCGGAAGGCAACATCGCCCTGTCCAACCTGGTCATCTACCTGGCCAGCACCGCCAAGTCCAACGCCAGCTACAAGGCGCTGGCCGCGGCCCAGGCCGACGTCGCCACGCTTGGCTCGCAGCCGGTGCCCATGCACCTGCGCAATGCGCCGACGCGCTTGATGAAGACCCTCGGCTATGGCAGCGGCTACCAGTACGACCATGACGTCGAAGGCGGCATCGCCCTTGACCAGACCGCGTTCCCCGATGAAATGGGCGAACGCGTGTACTACCGGCCGGTCGAACGCGGGCTGGAGATCAAGCTCAAGGAAAAGCTCGACCGCCTGCGCACCGCGCGCGAACAGGCGAGGGCGGGCGGCAAGCCGCAGGACTGAACAGCGCATCGTGTCCCGGACCCACAGTCTTCCGGGGAGTTCCATGACAGCAGCGGGAGACATAGACCGATGTGGCTTTCCTTTGTGGCGATAGGCGTCGGAGCGGCGATCGGCGCATGGCTGCGATTCGGCCTGAGCGTATGGTTGAATCCGATCCATCCCACCGTTCCGCTGGGCACGCTGGCCGCCAATCTGCTGGGCGGTTACGTCATCGGCCTGGCGCTGGCCTGGTTCGCGGTGCGGCCGGACATCGCACCGCAGTGGCGGCTGTTCATCGTGACCGGCCTACTTGGTGGTCTGACCACTTTCTCCACATTCTCGGCCGAAGTGGTGCAGTTGTTCCTGCGCCAGCAGCTGGGCTGGGCGCTGGCGACGATCGGCCTGCATCTTGCCGGCTCGTTGTCGATGACGGCCTTGGGCTGGGCTACCTGGCGGATGCTGCGCCCCTTGGCGTGAGCCATCCTTCCAACGCATGATTCGCCTTCCATTTTGGAACGACCGAAAGACGACATGCCGGTAGAGCAGGGCGGAGTGAACGAGCCGATGGCGGCAACGACCATCATCGGCGCTGACGTCGGCGGGACCTATGCCCGACTGGGCTGGACCACCTTGCGAGCGGGCGAACCGATCCGGGTCAACGATTTCCGCCGCTATGCGTGCGCCGACCACCCGAGCCTGGCGGCGATCCTGCGCGATTACGTCGCGCGCCTGCACGACAACCCGGCCATTCCGCCGGTCAGCCGCGCGGTCGTGGCCATCGCCGGGCTGCTGGACGGCGACCGCCTGCTCAATACCAACCTGGCCTGGCAGGTTTCGCTGGCCCAGACCCGCAGCGAGGCCGGGCTGGGCGAGCTGGAACTGATCAACGACTTCGTGGCCGTGGCCCAGGCCATTCCCCATGTCGAGCGGGAAGCGCTGCACCTGCTCTGCGGCGACGCCGATCACCGTCCTCACGGCCCGGCGCTGGTGCTGGGGCCAGGCACCGGGCTGGGCGTGGCGCTGCGCCTGGAGAGCAGCCGCCCGCCGGTGCTGGCCAGCGAGGGCGGGCATGCCTCGCTGGCCGCCGGCAACACGCTGGAACTGGACGTGCTGCGCCAGTTGCTGCAGCGCCATGGACATGTGGACAGCGAACGCATCCTGTCCGGCCCGGGGCTGATGACGCTCTACACCTGCCTGTGCGAGCGGGAAGGCGCGACGCCGCGCTGGGAAACGCCCGCCGCCCTGGTGGATGCGGCGCGCAATGGAAACGATCCGCTCGCACTGGCCAGCGCCCGCGCGTTCTGCGCCTGGCTGGGCAGCGTCGCCGGCGACCTGGCGCTGACCTTCGGCGCAAGATCGGTCTATCTCACCGGCGGCATCACCGGGCATCTCGCCGACTGGCTGCACGAAGGCGATTTCCAGCGGCGCTTCCTGGCCAAGGGCGTGCTGTCGTCCGCCCTGCAACGGGTGCCCGTGTGGCGCATCGACGATGGCGAACTCGGCGTGCTCGGCGCGCTTGCCTGGCATGCAGACGACGCCTGCAGCCCCCCCACAACCGGAGAAACCCGATGAGCACACGCAGGCAGTTCCTGCAGACGTCCATGCTGCTGGCCGCGGCCGGTGCCGCACCGCGCATGCTGGCATCGCCGCCTGCGGGAAACGGCGCGCGGGTGGTATCGACCTGGGATTTCGGCGTCGGCGCGAACCAGGCGGCGTGGAAGGTGCTGGCAGCCGGCGGCAGCGCCCTGGATGCGGTGGAGGCGGGCGCCCGCTGGGCGGAAAGCGACCTGTGCAATCCCACCGTGGGCCACTGCGGCAATCCGGACCGCGATGGCGTGCTTACGCTGGACTCCAGCATCATGGACGGCGATGGCCGCTGCGGATCGGTCGCGGCGCTGAGCGACATCCTGCATCCGGTGTCGGTCGCGCGCCGGGTGATGGAACAGACGCCGCACGTGATGCTGGTGGGCGAGGGCGCCCGGCAGTTCGCCGTGCAGCAGGGCTTCGAGAGTCGCAAACTGCTGACACCGGAAGCCGAGAATGCATGGCGCGAATGGCTCAAGACCGAGCACTATGCACCGCAGATCAACGCCGAGCGGCGCGGTCGTCCCGGCGACAAGGACAACCACGACACCCTGGGCATCCTCGCCATCGATGAGAAGGGACGCATGGCCGGCGCCTGCACCACCAGCGGCATGGCCTTCAAGATGCATGGCCGGGTCGGCGACAGCCCCATCATCGGTGCCGGCCTGTACGTCGACAATGAAGTCGGCGCGGCCACGGCCTCGGGCATGGGCGAGGAGATGATCCGCAACGCCGCCTCCTTCCTGGTGGTGGAACTGATGCGCCAGGGCCGCTCGCCCGCCGATGCCTGCCGCGAAGCCATCGAGCGGGTAGTGCACAAGCGCCCAGAAACCAGCCGCACCCTGCAGGTGTGCTTCCTGGCGATGAACAGGAACGGCGAGGTCGGCGCTTATGCGCTGCATCGCGGCTTCGTCTATGCGGTCTGCGATTCCCGCAGGCAGGACGCCCTGCTGGATTCCACCTCCGTCTACTCCAGCGAGCAGACATGAGCGGACGCCGCCTGCTGGAGATCGCCAGCAATTCCGTCGCGTCGGCGCTGGCCGCGCAGGCCGGCGGTGCCGACAGGATCGAACTGTTCGACAATCTGGCGCAGGGCGGCACCACGCCATCGCGCGGCAGCGTCGCCGTGGCCCGCGACCGGCTGCGTATTCCCCTGTTCGTATTGATCCGCCCGCGCCCGGGCGATTTCCATTACGACGCGCAGGAGACCGAGATCATGCTGCGCGACATCGAAAGCTGCCGGCAGCTGGGATGCGACGGCGTCGTGATCGGCGCGCTGACCATGGATGGAGACGTCGACATCCCACTGTGCCGCGAACTGGTCGCGGCCGCCGGACCGCTCGGCATCACCTTCCATCGCGCCTTCGACGCCGCGCGCGATCTGCCTTCGGCCATGGAACAGGTCATCAACCTCGGCTGCCAGCGCATCCTCAGCTCCGGCGGCGCCGCCAGCGCAATGGCCGGCAGCCACACATTGCGGCAACTGGCCACACAGGCAGGCGACCGCATCCGGGTGATGGCCGGCGCCGGCCTGGATGCAGGCAACATCGCCGATGTCACCGTCCAGAGCGGCTGCAACGAACTGCATGCCTCGGCCAAGGCATCGCGCACATCGCCTATGCGCCATCACAACCCGGCGCTTGCCGGCCTGGAGAACGATTGGGTGCAATCCGATGCGGAACTGGTGAGCGCGCTGCGGAGGGCATTGGATCAGGCAGGTTGATCGATTCGCGCCGCTCTTATTTACATAATATACATTGATGAACCTTCCGGCCTCGCAAGTTCTTGAATTTGCGAGGCTTTTACATACCCTGGCATCGAGGTGCCAACCATCAGCAGGAGCGCCACTGCGGTCGCCGCTAGCCGCTTCCAAAATGTTCGCTCGGGCGATGTGAGCGCGGCCTGTTTCATGATCTGAATCGCGGCCTTTTCCGGCTCCGGATGCCCCTGTATTCGCAGGGCATCAGCCACAACCCAGACTTGGGGCACGCGGCGACCTTGGCGGTAATGGCCTATGGCGCCGTCGGTGATGCCGAGCATCGGGGCGAGCTTCGAAAAGCTCTCCGCTCCGGCCGCCACGCGCGTTTTCTCGAAAAAGTCACTCCAATCCATGCCGGCTCACCCTCTATCTGTACAGGCGTAGCCTACGGCTGTTGACGCCTACGGGTGTAGGCGGATATAAAGCGCCCATCGCCTACGCATGTAGACGATACCGCCCCGGCCTCCCCCTAGAGCCGGGGCGGGCTTCTAGGGCGAGGGGAGGGGTTACGTGATGCATCACGCAATGGCGGCGATTCTGCTTCTCTGCTCTGGCCTGCTTGTCGCTTACGGCGCCGTCGGCCTGCTGCGCTGGCGTGCTTCCCAGCGGCATGCCGCGATCCTTCGCGAGATCGATCAGGCCGGCATCGTGTTCGCTGCGTATACCGAGACAAGGGGCGCGCGTCATGGCTGATCTTCCGCGCTGGATTCCGGGCGTGATTCTGATCGTGGCGGTTGTGGCTCTGGCCCCGCGCGCGATCTGCTGGTACGTGGGCTGGAGGCTTGGTCGCCGTGGCTGACGGCGCCGGCTACGTCTACCACGGCACGTTCTGTGGCTTGTGCGGCAAGCCGCGCAAGCTGCATGCGCGTGATCTGTGCGAGCCGTGCCACGCGCAGCTCCAGGGCACCATCGACGCCACTATCGCGGCCCACAAGCCGCGCACGGTGCATGACGAATTCGACGCCAGCGTTGCGCAGCTGCAAGCGCACATGCATCGCGTCGATCAGGCCAACGAAAGCCTCTACAGGCAGCGCAAAGCGTCTGGCGCGCCCCTGTCCGAATACTTCGCGGCGGCTCCGCTCGCGTTGACCCCTGAGGGCCAGCGCGAAGCGCTGGGCCGTGGGCGTGGGCATTACAAAACAACTGGGCCCGCGGCACC
>NZ_JASCOS010000101.1:0-12674 GCF_029959705.1 Stenotrophomonas sp. PS02297
CCCCCCCCGCGGGCCTGTTCTTTACAATTGATCCCCGGGGGGGGGGCGGGGGGGGGGGGGGGGGCCCCCCGCCCCCCACCGCCGTCTTTAGAAGTTGACGAGGAAGAACAGGCGCAGGCGGTCCAGCCAGTCGCCCGGCGGGTTGGCGCCGGCGTAGGCCGGGTCGTTGGGCTTGTAGTGGTACCAGATGGCGCTGACCATGGTCTTGGGCATCGGCGTGTAGTCCACCGTCAGCGAATGCAGCTTGTAGTTGGTGGCGATGCCGATGTTGTCGTTGGAGAACGCCGCCAGCACCGCATCCACGTCGGTCTGCGCATAGCCGTAGGTGAAGCGCCAGTCGCCCGGCCTGCTGGCGCGGCCGAGGCTGACGTCCACGCCGAAGCCGGTGTCCTGGTCGTCGATCGCGCCGAGGTTTTTCACGTAATCGCCGGTCACGCGCAGCGGCCAGCGCTCGTTGGCGCCCTGCCAGGTCAAGCCGCCGATGACATCCAGCAGGCGATAGTCCGAGAGATAGCCGCCACCGGGCCTGAGCCGGTTGGTGCGCCAGTCGCCCGCGTCGGCGGTGGACAGGTTGCCCAGCCGGTAGGCGTAGTAGCCGGCCGAGACATCGAACTTGAAGGGGCCGTGGGCGGGCGAATCGTAGCCGACCTGAGCGCCTCCCATGTAGCTTTCCGGCCCCGTCGCACGCTTGTCGATGGGGAACACCAGGGCGCCGGCGCGGAAGGCGCCGCCGCCGTCGAGCGGCGTCTTGTAGACCGCGCTGATGCCCTGCGGATTGACGTCGCCATCCCAGACCAGGTCGGTGCGGGCGAACGGCTGCGGAATCTTGCCGGCGTGGAGCTTGAGATCGCCGAGGTTGAACTGGACGTAGGCCAGGTCCAGCGATACGCGCAGTCCATCATCCCAATTGGAGAGCTGCACGTCCGTGCTGTTGGGATCGTTGTAGTCGCCGGTGGTCAGGCGTGCGCCGACGCCGATGCGGTCGTTCACTTCATAGGCCGCGCCGAGACGGCCGCGCAGCTGGCTGCTGTTGCTGGTTCCATTCGGCTTGGAATGATCGCCCTGCATGCGCACGCGCAGGTCGCCGCTGACCGTCAGGCGGTCCATGGCTGCCGGGGTCGCGGCGGCCACGGGCGACGCTGGCGCTGGCGCCGGTGCCGGCACCGGAGCGGAGGCGGCGGGGACGCCGGCGATGCCCAGGCGCGTCTCCAGCTTCTGCTGCGCCTCGGCGATGCGCGCCTGCTGCTCGCGCAGCTGGCGCAGCTGTTCGACGATCTCCTCGCGCTCCTGGGGAGTCAGCGACTGCGCCATCGCCGGCATGGCGCCCATCGCCAGCAGGCAGCCGGCCAGGGCCAGGCAGAGCCGCGAACGAAGTTCCGGGCGGCGTTGTTGCGGTGTACGGAAGAACGACTGCGACTGCATGAGCGTTTCCTCGTTTCATCCGCCGCCGTGCGTGCACGGTGCGGCTGTGGTCGATCATTGCCGGCACCGTCGTCCCCGGGACGGAAAGCGGGCGGGCGCGTTTTCCCCGCCATGGACGCATGGGAGGAATGCATCGCTGCGGTGGCGGTGATGCTGGCCGTGGGCCGCTGATATTCCGCTGACGATGGTTGCGCGGTGCAGATTGACTTGCGCGTTCCACCTGCCGCATAGCTATGCACGCGTGCAAAGTAGAAAGCGGACCTGTCATGAAGCTGACGTCCGCGCACGCGATGGGGAGGGACGATGGTGTTGCCTTTATCGGGATGCGGACATGCGGATACTGGTGGTTGAAGACGACGGCGACCTGGGCGATGCCGTCCAGCGCAGGCTCAAGCGCGAGGGACATGCCGTGGACTGGCAGCGCGACGGGCAGACCGCCGACGAGGTGCTGCGCTACCAGGGCTACGAGCTGGTGATCCTGGATATCGGCCTGCCGCGCCGCGATGGCTTCGCGATCCTGCGCGGACTGCGCGCCCGCGGCGACCGCACGCCGGTGCTGATGCTGACCGCGCGCTCGCAGATCGAGGACCGGGTGGACGCACTGGACGTCGGCGCCGACGACTACCTGTCCAAGCCGTTCGACATCCGCGAGTTCGATGCGCGCTGCCGCGCCCTGCTGCGGCGCTCGCAGGGCATCGCCTCGGGCGTGACCACCGTGGGCGCGCTGGTGTTCGACCGCGGCTCGAAGACGGTGATGCTCGCCGACACGCTGCTGGACCTGCCGCGCCGCGAATACCGCCTGCTGGAGATCCTGATCGGCAACCTCGGCCGCGTGTTGAGCAAGGAGGACATCTGTTCGCAGCTGTTCGACTTCGACGACGAGGCCGGCGCCAACGCCATCGAGGTCTACGTGGGACGGCTGCGTCGCAAGCTCGGCGCGCACCTGACCATCCGCACCATGCGCGGCCTGGGCTACGTCGCCGAAGCCGGCGACACCGTCCATGCGTGAGCGCGCCGGCTCGCTCAAGGCGCGCCTGGTGCTGCGCCTGGCCCTGCTGTTCCTGGTCGGCACGGTGGTGATGTACGTCGCCGCGCGGGTCTACGGCCTGCGCGCGGCCGATCTTTCCTACGACCGCCTGCTCGCCGGCTCGGCGCTGTCCATCGCCGAGACCCTCTCGGTGGATGGCACCCAGGTGCGCGTGGACCTGCCCTACGCCGCGCTGGACATGCTGTCGGCCGCGCCGGAAGACCGCGTTTTCTACCGCGTGCTTGGCCCCGACGGGAAAACCATCACCGGCTACGGCGACCTGCCCGGGATACCGGCGATGCACGCCGCCGAGCAGGAGCCTTCGGAAGTGCCGATACCGCGCTTCTTCGACGCGGGCTACCGCGGCGAGACCGTGCGCTTCGTGGTGCTGGGACGGCAGCTGGCGCAGCCCGGCCTGCGCGGCTGGGTATGGGTGCAGGTCGGGCAGACCCGGCGTGCGCGCGAGGAGCTGGCCAGCGACCTGCTGCTGGGCGCGCTACTGCCGATCACCCTGCTGACCATGGGCGCGCTCGGCCTGGCCTGGCTGGGCGTGGGCCGCGCGCTGCGGCCGCTGGAAGCGATCAGCGCCGACCTGGCCACACGCGAGCCGCACGATCTGCATCCGGTGCGCGTGCCGGTGCCAGCGGAAGTCGGACCGATGGTCGATGCGATGAACGGCTTCATGTACCGGCTGGAAGCGAACATCGACACCCTGCGCGCCTTCATCGGCGATGCCGCCCACCAGATACGCACGCCGCTGGCGGCACTGCGCGCGCAGGCGCAACTGGCGCTGGACGAGGACGAACCCGAGCAGATACGGAGCGGCCTGCTGAAAGTGGAACGCAATGCCGCGCGCCTGACCCGGCTGGTGAACCAGCTGCTCAGCGATGCGATGGTCATGCACCGCGCCGACGCCCGCGACTTCGAACCGCTGGACCTGGTGGAGGTGATCAAGCGCGCCCTGCGCGATGCGGTGCCGGTTTCGGACGACGTGCAGGTGGGCTTCATCAGCGATGCCGCGCAGGCGCCGATGCGCGGCGATGCGGTACTGCTGGGCGAGGCGATCAAGAACCTGGTGGACAACGCGATCCGCCATGGAACACGCGGGATGAGCGGCCCGGATGCCGAAGTGGAAGTGGTGCTGCGACAGACCCAGGACGGCTACCGCGTGGCCGTGTCCGACCACGGTCCGGGCATCGCGCCCGAGGATCGCGCGCGCCTGTTCCGCCGCTTCGAGCGCGGCGATACCCGGGCCGCGGGCGCCGGCCTGGGCATGGCGATCGTCTCGCGCGTGGTCAGGAGCCATGGCGGGACCATCGAACTGATCGACCGCGACGGTGGCGGCCTGACCGTGTGCCTGGAGTTCGGAGGAAGGCGATGAGACGTCTGTACTGGCTGCTGGCCCTTGTCGCGGTGGTGCCGCGCGCGGACGCCAAGGACTACCCGGCGCCGGGCGAGCCCGAAGGCAGCATCACGCTCTACAGCACGCTGGATACGGCGGTGTTCGAACCGCTGCTGGTCGATTTCCAGCGCTTGCACCCCGGCATCGGCGTGCGCTACGAGAACATCGACGCCACCCCGCAGTACGAGCGCTTCGTGCGCGAGGCCGATGCCGGCGTACGCGGCGCCGACCTGCTGATCAGCACGGCGATGGACCTGCAGGTCAAGCTGGTCAACGACGGCTATGCGGCCGTGCACCGCTCGCCCAGCGCCGGCGCGCTGCCGTCGTGGGCACGCTGGCGCGACGAGGCGTTCGACTTCACCTTCGAGCCGGCGGTCATGGTGTTCAACCGCGCGGCGATGAAAGGCCGGCGCATCCCGCAGTCGCGCGCCGAACTGGTCGACGAGATCCGCCGCGATCCGGCGTTCTGGCGCGGGCGCATCGGCACCTACGACATCTCGCGCAGCAGCGTGGGCTACCTGCTCGCCTCGCAGGACGTGCGCCACAGCAGCGAATTCGGCGCACTGGTGGAGGCGCTGGGCGATGTCGGCGTGCAGGCCGAGGAACATACCGCCACCCTGCTCGACCGCATCGAATCCGGCGAACTGGTGGCCGGCTACAACCTGCTCGGCTCGTATGCGCGCGCGCGGCCCGACGCCGCCCGGCGGCTGATGCTGGTGTATCCGCGCGACCACACGCTGGTGGTCGCGCGCACGGTGATGATCGCCCGCAACGCGCCGAACCCGGTCCTGGCGCATCGCTTCCTGGAATACCTGCTGTCGGTGCGCGGGCAGCAGCTGATGGCCGCGCGCTGCGGCCTGCCGCCGATCCGCAAGGAACTGGACGGCGTGTACGAGCGTCTCGGCGTCAACGAATCGCAGATCGGCGTGTTGCGCCCCATCGCGCTGGGCCCGGGCCTGCTGGTGTACCTGGACCAGCAGAAGCGGCGGCAGATGCTCGATACATGGCGGGTGATCCTGGACCGGCACAGCGCCCGCGAAGCGGGCCGGTAGCGCTTCCCCGCATCAATCGGCGCACTGGAGCGCGCGGAGGCGCGCTCCCATGTGCGTTTTCTGCAGCACTCCGCAGCGCGCAGGAGCGCGCTCGCCGGCGATGCCGATGCGCTCCTTTCCAGCACGTTTTCCGGCTGCCTTTGCTGCGTCGCAATGTCAGGTCATCGACAGCATGCGCTGCCTAGTATCGCCCCACGGTCGGGATGCCCCGCGCATCTGGCGGCCAGGAACAGGGGCGGCATGCGATGGCCGCGATCAAGGAAAACCCGGTGTCGGGAATGAGGAGCGGACGGTGCTGACCCTGCTTGGATTCGGAATGGTGATCGTGTTCATGACCCTGATCATGACCAAGCGGCTGTCGCCGCTGGTGGCCCTGGTCACGGTACCGATCCTGTTCGCATTGATTGGCGGATTCGGTGGCTCGGACCTGGGCAAGATGATGCTCGATGGCATCAAGACGCTGGCACCGACCGGCGTGATGCTGATGTTCGCCATCCTCTACTTCAGCATCATGATCGACGCCGGGCTGTTCGACCCGGTGGTCCGGCGCATCGTCAAGGCGGTGGGCGGCGATCCGCTCAAGGTGGTGATGGGCTCGGCGATCCTCGCCGCGGTGGTGTCGCTGGATGGCGACGGCTCCACCACCTACATGCTGGTCACCGCGGCGATGCTGCCGCTGTACCGCCGCCTGGGCATGGATGCGCTGAGCCTGACCTGCGTGTCCATGCTGGCCGGCGGCGTGATGAACCTGACCCCCTGGGGTGGGCCGCTGGCACGTGCGGTGAGCGCGCTGCAGGTCGAGGCCTCGGACGTGTTCGTGCCGATGATCCCGGCCATGGTGGTCGGCGTGGCCGGCGTGATCGGCCTGTCCTGGGTGCTTGGCCGGCGCGAGCGCGCACGCCTGGGCGTCATCGATCTCGACGGCGCGGCGGAAAGCGGCATCGGCGCGCTGCTGTCGGCCGACGAAGGCGCCCAGCGCCTGAAGCGCCCCCGGCTGCTGTGGCTCAACGCGCTGCTGACCGTCGCGTTGATGACCTGCCTGATCCTGGGCGTGCTGCCGCTGTCGGTGCTGTTCATGGTGGCCTTCTCCATCGCCGTGGTCATCAACTACCCCTGCGTCAAGCTGCAGCGCGAGCGCATCGCCGAACATGCGCAGAACGCGATGCCGGTGGTCGCGGTGATCTTCGCCGCCGGCGTGTTCACCGGCATCCTGTCCGGCACCGGCATGGTCCAGGCGATGTCCGACAGCTTCCTGGCGGTGATCCCCGATGCCTGGGGCCCGTACCTGGCCACCATCACCGCGGTGGCGAGCATGCCGTTCACCTTCTTCATTTCCAACGACGCCTTCTACTACGGCGTGCTGCCGGTGGTCTCGCAGGCGGCCGGCAGCTACGGCATCACCCCGGTGGAGATGGCGCGCGCCTCGCTGATCGGCCAGCCGGTGCACCTGCTCAGCCCGCTGGTGCCCTCGACCTACCTGCTGGTCGGGCTGGCGAAGGTGGAGTTCGGCGACCACCAGAAATTCACCTTGAAGTGGGCGGTGCTGATCTGCCTGCTGATGTTGGTTACCGCGATCGTCGGGGGCGTCTTCCCCTTCTTCGCATCCTGATGGAGCTGTGCAACGCGGAAGCCGCCGCACGTCGCGGTGGCTCCGGCAACAAGGACAAAACTCATCATTGATTGCCTTGGGAGGGGGAATCGTGAATCGAATGAATCTGCTGGCGATGGCCATCATGCTGGGACTGGCGCAGGGCGCCGGTGCCGAGGAAGCCAACGCGCCACAACCGGGCGAACCGCCTGCCACGCATGCGGGCGGCCATGACGCCACCACCCTGGATGCGGTGACGGTGGATGCGAAGTTCATCGCCCAGGGCGCGAAGAGCGCGATGAAGCAGGAGCTCACCGTGATGGAGACGCCGTATTCGGTGTCCGGTTACGGCGATGCCTTCATGAAGGCGATCGAGACCACCAGCATCGCCGATCTGTACAACTACATGACCGGCGTGCGCCGTGGCGGCAACAGCGGGTACGACATCTCGATCCGCGGCTTCAAGACCACCCAGGCCGACAAGAACGCGATCATGGTCGATGGCATGCCCGGCGTCGCCGGCCGTTTCGGTTCGCCGCCGACCTTCGCCGCCGAGGGCATCGAAGTGGTGAAGGGTCCGGCATCGATCCTGTATGGCGCGGCGCAGCCGGGCGGCTTCGTCAACATCATCACCAAGAAGCCCAAGGCCCAGTCCGCGGCCCTGATCGACGTGCGCGCGTCCACCTTCGCCGGCGGCGGCCTGTCGGCGGGAGACGCCAACGGCTACAACATCGGCGTCGATTTCACCGGCCCGCTGGACGCCGAACAACGCCTTCTCTACCGCCTGGTAGGCGAATACACCGACAAGGACGGATTCCGCCGTGGCAGTTTCGACGAAGGCAAGTACATCGCGCCCAGCCTGAGCTGGCATGCAACCGACGCGACCGTGCTGAACGCGGCCTTCGAGTACCGCACCCGCAAGAACGCCTACGACAACAACCAGCTGGTCGCGCCGGACAAGGACGCCAGCAGGATCGCCGACATCCGCACCCGCTACCAGGAGCCGGGCGACGTGGCCGACGAGAAAGCATGGTCGGGCACGTTGTCGATGTCGCATTACTTCCACAACGGCGGCACGCTCAACCTGGCCACGCGCAGCGTGCGCGGCGAGGACCACGCACGCGGCTTCGACAACGTCGGGGTACTGGCCGATGGCGTCACCCTGCGCCGTCGCGCGCGCGGACAGCTGAACAAGCGCAACTACGACTATTTCGACGGCAATTTCGCCCTGCCGTTCAACACCGGCGCCATGGAGCACAAGTTCATCGCCGGCGTGACCTACGGCGTGGATACCACCGATTTCGAGCGCCTCCAGTTCTATGACTGCCCGGCGGTGGCCACCCACCCGTGCAATGTCAACGTCTACAACCCGGTGTTCGGCGTGACGCCGCCGCTGTCCAGCTACCCGACCGGCCCGGTCAACCGCCGCTTTACCCGCAACACGTCCGCCGGCGTCTATGTCTCGGACCTGGTGAGCCTGTCCGACTCATGGAAGCTCAACCTCGGCCTGCGCTACGCCAGGGAAAAGCAGCGGACGGAAGAACGCAAAACGCCGCCGCTGACGGTCAATTCGACGTCCTCCACGGCGGTGCTGCCCACCGTGGGCGTGCTGTTCCACCCGACCCCGGCATGGACCCTGTACGCCAGCTACGCCACCTCCTACGTTCCGCAGGCCGCCGGCGTGCAGGACGCAGCCGGCAACCCGAACCCGTTCGATCCGCAGGAAGGCCGCCAGTACGAAGTCGGCGCCAAGACCGAGCTGCTGGACAACCGCCTGACCGCGACGCTGGCGGTGTTCGACATCGAGAAGAGCAACACGCTGGCGTCCATCGCCTGCAATGCCGGCGTCGGCGGCACCTGTTCGCAGCAGGTGGGTGCCGAGCGTTCCAAGGGCGCGGAACTGGAACTCAACTTCCAGGCCACCGACAACCTGCAGGTGATCGGCGGCATCGCCTATACCGATGCCTATGTGTCGAAGACCTATGCGGCCCGGACCGCGCCGCTGGTCGGCGCGCAGCTGACCAACTCGGCGTTGAAGTCGGCCAACCTCTGGCTGCGCTACGACTTCCCGGAAGGCGCGCTGCGCAACCTCGGCATCGGCGCCGGCGCCAGCCACAGCAGCGCGGTGGCCGGCAGCCTGCCGACCCTGGCCGATCCGCGCGTGCTGGTGCTGCCGTCCTACACCGTGGCGGACGTGGCCTTCTACTACAAGCTCGGCGGCCGCTACGACCTGACCCTGAAGCTCGGCAACGTGTTCGACAAGCGCTACTACGAAGGCGTCAACTCGACCACCAACGAGAACGGCGTGGTGCCGGGCGTGCCGCGCAACATCACCTTCTCCGTGAGGATCCCGCTGTGGTGACCATCGACAGCATGAACCGGTCGTTGCTGCTGGCAATGGCGCTGGGCATCTGCGGCGCGGCGCACGCCGCTGCGCCGGCCGGCCCGGTGGAATGGCTGGAAGCGCCGCTGAAGACCAACGTCCCGCAGACCGAGGAAGAGAAGGAAGCGGGCAAGCGCCAGGGCCGCACGCTGCCGCGGCCGGAACTGCTGCAGCCGACCGTGGATGCGGCGCTGCCGGCCTATGTGCCAAGCAAGGCAAAGCTGACCGGCAGCTTCAGCGGCGGCTCCTCTGACGTTATGGTGGACCTGGTCGGACGCTGGTTCGAACGCTTCCGCCAATACCACCCCAAGGTGGAACTGAGCATCAGGCAGCCGTTCGCCGGCAGCCTCGGCACCAAGGAACTGATCAATGATGCGGCCGACTTCGTGTTCGTCTCGCGCGAGCTCAAGCCCGAGGATCTGAGCGAGTTCGACGCGCGCTTCGGCTATGCGCCGACCAGCATCCCGATCTCCGGCGGCAGCTACCGGCACTATGGCTTCCTGGATGCGATGGGCTTCTTCGTGCATCCGGACAATCCCATCGGCCAGCTCAGCTACGAGCAGATCGACGCGATCTTCTCCAGCACCCGCCATCGCGGCGGCGCGCCGATCACCACCTGGGGGCAGCTCGGACTGACCGGCGAATGGGCCGACAAGCCGATCCAGGTGCATGCGATCAAGCCGTGGAACGGCTTCGAGGAATTCATCCGCCAGCGCATCCTCGACCACGGCGGCAAGCGCGGCGAATGGCGCGAGGACCTGCACTACGAGAAGCTGGTGTTCCCGCTCGCCACCCAGGTCGCTTCCGACCGCTACGCGCTGGGCTATTCGGGCCTGGCCTACATCGACGCGCCGGTACGGATGCTGTCGCTGGTGCAGGAAACCGGCGGCGAGGCGGTGTCGCCGAGCTACGAGAACGTCGCCACCGCGCGCTACCCGCTGGGGCGCCTGGTCTATTTCAACGTCAACAAGGCGCCGGGCAAGCCGTTGCCGCCGGCACTGGAGGAGTTCCTGCGCTTCGTGCTCAGCCGCGAGGGCCAGGCCGTCGTGCGCGAGCAGGGCGTCTTCCTGCCGCTGCGCGAGTTCCAGGCCGCGCAGGGCCGCGCGGCGCTGGAAGGGAAATGACATCGCGTGCCACCGGCACACCCATCGAAAACACGGGGAAGAAAATGAAAGCGATCACGGGAGTTCTTGGCTCGCTGTTGCTGGCGACCGCACTGATGCCGGTCACCGCACCGGCGCAGGAATACAAGGTGCTGGGCACGCTGTCCGGCGCCGCAGCATCGCCGGCGCAGGCATTGAAGGTGGACGAAGCCGGACGCCGCCTGTACGCGGGCCGCCAGGGCGGCGTGGATGTGTTCGACATCGACAGCGGCGAGCGCAAGGGCACGATCGCCGTGAATGGCGCGGTCGGCGGCATCGCGCTCGCACCCGATCTCGGGCGCGGCTACGCCAGCAGCGCCGATGGCGGCAGCGTGCTGGTGTTCGACCTGCAGAGCCTGGCCGTGCTGCAGACCGTCCGTTCCGGCGGCAGCGAACCGCGTGAGCTGGAATACGACCCGGCGCGCGGCGTGGTCTATGTCTCCAACGCCGGCAACGGCCAGCTGGCGGCCCTGGATGCGAAGAACGGCGCCAGCCGCGGCAGCCTGAAGCTGGGCGGACGCCTGCGCGGCGCCTCGGTCGATGGCCGCGGCAACCTGTTCGTCGCCGACGAGGCGAAGGACGTGCTGCACGTCGTCGACACCGCCAAGCTCTCGCCGCTGGGCGCCATCTCGGTGTGGCCGGGCAAGGCGCCCACCGCGATGGCCAACGACGTCAAGGAACGCCGCATCTACGTCTCCACCGGCAACGGCAAGATGATCGTGGTCGATCCCGATCCGGGCCAGATGCTCGGCGTGGTCGAAACCGGCGGCAAGGGCGCGGCCGGCGTCGCCATCCAATACGCGCCGGCACGGCTGGTGCGGCTGTTCATGCCCAATGCCGACGGCACCCTGGACGTGGTCCAGAACGCCAAGCTGACCCCGTCGCTGGAGGCCAGCAAGGCCGGCATCGGCGGCGGCAGCGCCGCCGCGTTCGACGGCAGGAGTGGACGGGCCTTCGTCAGCGGCGCCGACGGCGTCCTGGTCATCGGCAAGTGACGGCATACGGGGAAACCATCATGTTGAAGAATCTGCAGCGCATCACCCTGGTCACCGCGTTCCTCGTCACCGCGCCGGCACTGGCGCAGGAGGTCCGCGACGACGCCCTGAAGGGCAAACAGATCCTGTTCGTCGTCGGCAAGACCGCCAAGGACGCGCCCAACGACGATCCGCTGATCCGCGACTACCTGGGCACGCTCGGCGCGCAGGTGACCACCGCCTCGGCCACCGATCCGGCCACCGCCGCCAACGGCAAGGACCTGGTGCTGATCTCCTCCACGGTCAATGCCCGCGAGCTGGGCAACCGCTACCGCGACCTGCACACGCCCATCGTCACCTGGAGCGCCTACAGCTTCCCGCTGCTGGGCATGACCGGCGACAAGCTGCACGAAGACTTCTCGGTGGTGCGCGAGAAGCCGTTCCACAACGAGAACCATGCCGACTACTACGCGCATGCCACCAGCTCGACCAATCCGATCCTGCGCGCGGCGCGCATTCCGCACGGGATGTTCGCGCCGCTGCTGTTCAGCGGCGGCGTCACCGACCCGAGCTGGGGCAAGCCCAGCCGCGGCGCCGACATCGCCGTGGTGTTCGGCGGCGAGCTCGACCAGGCGGCGGTGTTCTCCTATGAACGCAACGCGCTGATGATGGGCGACGCGGTCGCACCGGCCCGCCGCGTCGGCCTGTTCCTGGGCAACAACAGCTGGTCGATCCTGTCCGACGCGCAGGGCCCGGCGGCGCAGGATCCCAAGGAGTTCGCCTGGTTCGGCGGACGCCGCCTGTTCGATGCCGCCCTGCGCTGGGCGGTCACCGCGCCGCAGGCGCCGGTATCGGCCTCGCCGGCCCAGCAGCGTGCCACGCTGGCCAACCTGGCCAAGGGCAAGAAGGTGCTGTTCGTGCGCCGCTACGACCTGCCGTGGCCGGAGAACGAGGCTTCCGACCAGGCGCAGCTGGTCTGGCTGAAGTCGCTGGGCTTCGAGGTGCACACCGCCGACCACATGGAACCGGACAGCCGCGCGCAGGGCATGGACCTGGTGATCGTCTCGGCCAGCACCAACAAGTACAAGCTGGGCATCAAGTACGCCGACGTGAAGATTCCGGTGATGCTGCTGGAAGCCAAGGCGGTGGACGCGCTGGGCATGGTGAGCCGCCGCCGCAACACCGACTACGGCGTCAACGACCACAAGGAAAGCCTGTACCCGCCGGAGAACTACGTGGACGTGGTGCGCGCCTACCACCCGATCGCCGCCGGCATGCCGGCCGGCCAGTTCAAGCTCTACACGACGCCGGGCGTGCTGGCCTGGTCGCGTCCGCCGGCCGGCGCGCAGGTGATCGCCACCATCCCCAACCAGCCCGAGCACGCGACGATGTTCGCCTTCGAGAAGGGCGCGACCATGGCCAACGATGCGGTCGCACCGGCACGCCGGGTGCTGTTCCCGCTCGATGCGCCGCGCTTTCCCGACCTGACCGACGACGGCCAGCGGGTCTACGGCGCCGCATTGGCCTGGCTGTTGACCGCGCCCTGACCGCTGCTCCTCCCCACCGGGGGGGGGGGGGGGGGGGGGGGGGGGGGGGGGGGGGGGGGGGGGGGGGGGGGGGGGGGGGGGGGGGGGGGGGGGGCGCGGGGGCGGCGGGGGGCCGGGGCCGCCCCCCCCGCGCCCGG
>NZ_JASCOS010000102.1:0-12555 GCF_029959705.1 Stenotrophomonas sp. PS02297
TTTCCACCGAGGTCGATGCCGACCAGGCCCACGACACCGAAGCGACCATCGCCAAGGCGCGCCAGTTCATCGCCATGTACGAGGCGGCCGGCGTGCCGCGCGGCAAGGTGCTGATCAAGATCGCCGCCACCTGGGCCGGCGTGGAAGCCGCGCGCGTGCTGCAGGCCGAGGGCATCGACTGCAACCTGACCCTGATCTTCAATCCGACCCAGGCGCTGGCCTGCTCGGAAGCCGGCGCATTCCTGATCTCGCCGTTCGTCGGCCGCATCCTCGACTGGTACGTGGCCAACGGCCAGACCCCGGCCAGCATCGACGAAGACCCGGGCGTGAAGTTCGTGCGCGGCGTGTATGCCGAGTTCAAGCGCCGCGGCTCGGCCACGGTGGTGATGGGCGCCTCGTTCCGCTCGACCGCGCAGATCGAGGCGCTGGCCGGCTGCGACCGCCTGACCATTTCGCCGGACCTGCTGGAGAAGCTCGACGCCGACCAGGGCGAGCTGCCGCGCAAGCTCTCGCCGCAGCCGGCCGAAGTGGTCGACGTTGCTGCGATCGACGAAGCGAAGTTCGACGCCGACATGGCCGCCGACCCGATGGCGACCGAGAAGCTGGCCACCGGCATCGATGCCTTCGCCAAGGATCTGCACACCCTGCGCCAGCGCATCGCTGACGAACTGGCTGCCTGATCCATCCGCGGGAGCGCACCTTGCTGCGCTTCTGCAGGGTTCGCGGGTCGGGGTTTCCCGGGCCGGCTCAAGGGCGGGCGTCGAGGGCGTTACCCCGATCTGCCTGCCAGGCCCTGTAGCGCCGGGCAACGCCCGGCGGGCTTTCCCGGTGAAGCTCCAGCGGGGCGTTGCCCCGCTCTACAAGAAGCAGATTGCTGGGGCTCTGTAGCGCCGGGCGGCGCCCGGCGGGCTTTCCTGGTGAGGCCCCAGCGGGGCGTTGCCCCGCTCTACAAGAAGCAGATTGCTGCGGCTCTGTAGCGCCGTGCAGCGCCCGGCGGGCTTTCCTGGTGAAGCCCCAGCGGGGCGGTGCCCCGCTCTACAAGAAGCAGATTGCTGCGGCTCTGTAGCGCCGTGCAGCGCACGGCGGGCTTTCCTGGTGAGGCTCCAGCGGGGCGTTGCCCCGCTCTACAAGAAGCAGATTGCTGCGGCGTTGTAGCGCCGGGCGGCGCCCGGCGGGCTTTCCTGGTGAGGCCCCAGCGGGGCGTTGCCCCGCTCTACAGCGTCGTTGGCTGGCTTCAGAAGATTCCGATTTCCAGCCCTGCCGCCAGCAGCGCGCCCAGTTCGCGGCCGCGCGCCAGTTCCGCTTCCGGCAGCACTTTCCGTGCGGCAATCGCTTCCGGCGTCTGTGCGTGGGTGCAGACCAGCACCGGCTCGGCGACTTCACGCAGGCGCAGGCCGGTGGCGATGCGCTGCAGCTGGGCGATGCTCGGGTGTCCGTCCGAACCGGCGCACACCACCAGCGCATACGGCTTGCCGTCGCAGCGCCCCAGCAGCGGGTAATAGCTGCGGTCGAAGAAATCCTTCATCGCGCCACTGATCGAGGCCAGCGTTTCCGGCGTGGCGAACACCACCGCATCTGCGGCCAGCACGTCGTCGGCGCCGGCTTCGGCCGCCTGCAGCAGCCTCACGTCCAGCGCATCGCCGGCGTTTTCGCGCGCCGCGGACGCGACCGCTTCGGCCATCGCCCGGGTAGCGCCGGTGAAGCCATGCCACACCACCAGCAACCGGCGTGGCGCAGCGTTCGTCACTTCAGGCGCCCAGCCCGATCGGGCAGCTCACGCCGGTGCCGCCGATGCCGCAGTAGCCGTTCGGGTTCTTGGCCAGATACTGCTGATGGTAGTCCTCGGCGTAGTAGAACGGCGGCGCCGGGTATGCGATCTCGGTGGTGATGTCGCCGTAACCGGCCGCGCCCAGCTGCAGCTGGTAGGCCTCACGGCTGGCGATGGCCGCCTCGTACTGCGCCTGCGAATGGCAATAGATCGCCGAGCGGTACTGGGTGCCGGTGTCGTTGCCCTGGCGCATGCCCTGGGTGGGGTCGTGGTTCTCCCAGAAGGTGCGCAGCACCGTGTCCAGCGCGACCTGCGCCGGGTCGAACACCACGCGCACCACTTCGGTGTGGCCGGTGAGCCCGGAACAGACTTCGTCGTAGGTCGGGTTGGGGGTGACGCCGCCCTGGTAGCCGACCGCCGTGGTCACCACGCCCGGCAGCTGCCAGAACTTGCGTTCGGCGCCCCAGAAGCAGCCCAGCCCCACGTCCAGCACCTGCAGGCCGGCAAACTCGCCGCGCAGCGGCTGGCCATTGACGTAGTGCACGTTGTGCAGTGGCAACGGGGCTTCGCGCCCCGGCAATGCCTCTTCCGGCCGCGGCAGGCGCTGCTTGAACGCGCCGATGCCCAACAGCCCTTGTCCGATACCCAACATGATCCGCTCCTCTCAGGCCGGCAGGAGGCCCGGCGCTTCGTCATCGTCACAGATGGGGCCGGCCTCACCCTCGTCCAAGCCCAGCGCCGCGACGATGTCGTCCGCCTGCGGCTTGGCCGGGTCCGGCACGCAGACCCGCAGCAGGCCGAACAGCGGCAGCTCGCCACCGGCGCCCAGCAGCGATTCGCCGAACACGAAGGCCGGGATGCCGGCGTCCTCCAGCGCGTGCTTGACCAGGTGCGCGTCGAACAGGTTGCTTGTCTGGTAGACCAGTTGCATCGGGCGTCTCCGCAGTCAGGCCGGGCGGCACAGGGCGTCGGTGGCGGCCACGCGCTCGCTTTCCTGCTCCGCCGCCCGGCGCCACTGGCGCAGCGCCGGCAGGGCGAACAGCGCCTGCATGTAGGCCGCGGCGGTGTCGTCCACCGCCACGCCATAGCCGTCGAAGCGGATCGCGACCGGCGCGAACATGGCATCGACGATGCCGAACCCGCCGAACAGGAAATCGCCGCCGGCACCGTGGTCGCGGCGCAGTTCGCGCCACAACGCCTGCACGCGGTCGATGTCGCGCTGCGCGGCGGCGTCCCAGCGGTAGGCGTCGGGCCGGCGGCGGCTGTTCATCGGCAGCTGGGTGCGCAGGGCGGTGAAGCCCGAATGCATTTCCGCCGCGGCGGCGCGGGCCAGCGCGCGCCGGTGCAGGTCGGCCGGCCAGCCGTTGCCGCCCAGCCAGCGCTCGTTGGCGTATTCGCAGATCGCCAGCGAGTCCCAGACCGCCAGCTCGCCGTCGCGCAGGGCCGGCACCTTGCCGGTGGGCGAATGGCGCAGGGCCTGGGCGGCGAAGTCCGGCGCGTCCAGCGCCAGCCGCACCTCGTCGAACTCCACCCCGAAATGGCGCAGCAGCAGCCAGGGGCGCAGGGACCAGGAGGAGTAGTTCCTGTTGCCGATCACCAGGACGGGGCGGTTCATGGGCGCAACCTGCGGGCGGGACTCCCAGCATAGCGCCGCTCCGGCAGCCGGCGCCCGGCTCGGCTAAACTTGCGTTCTTTCAATACGCTGCGCCCCCAATGTCCGAGAACACGCCTGCCGCTGATGCCACGCCGGAGAACGCTCCCGCCGAAAAGCGCGACTTCATCCGCCAGATCGTCCGCGAGGACCTGGCCAGCGGCAAGCACACCGCGATCAAGACCCGCTTCCCGCCCGAGCCCAACGGCTACCTGCACATCGGCCACGCCAAGTCGATCTGCCTGAACTTCGGCATCGCCGGCGAGTTCAGCGGCGTGTGCAACCTGCGCTTCGACGACACCAACCCGGCCAAGGAAGACCCGGAGTACGTGGCCGCGATCCAGGACGACGTGCGCTGGCTGGGCTTTGCGTGGAACGAGCTGCGCCACGCCTCGGACTATTTCGACGCCTACTACCTGGGCGCGCAGAAGCTGATCCGCCAGGGCAAGGCCTATGTCTGCGACCTGTCGGCCGAGGAAGTGCGCGCCTACCGCGGCAGCCTGACCGAACCGGGCCGGCCCTCGCCGTACCGCGAGCGCAGCGTCGAGGAGAACCTGGACCTGTTCGCGCGCATGCGCGCCGGCGAGTTCGCCGACGGCGCCCGCACCCTGCGCGCGAAGATCGACATGGCCAGCGGCAACATCAACCTGCGCGACCCGGCGATCTACCGCATCAAGCACGTCGAGCACCAGAACACCGGCAACGCCTGGCCGATCTACCCCATGTACGACTACGCGCATGCGCTGGGCGACGCGCTGGAAGGCATCACCCATTCGCTGTGCACGCTGGAGTTCGAGGACCACCGCCCGCTGTACGACTGGTGCGTGGACAACGTCGACTTCGCCCACGACGACGCGCTGACCCAGCCGCTGGCCGACAAGGGCCTGCCGCGCGAAGCGGCCAAGCCGCGCCAGATCGAGTTCTCGCGCCTGAACATCAACTACACGGTGATGAGCAAGCGCAAGCTGATGGCGCTGGTCACCGAGCAGCTGGTGGATGGCTGGGACGACCCGCGCATGCCGACCCTGCAGGGCCTGCGCCGCCGCGGCTACACGCCGTCGGCGATGCGCCTGTTCGCCGAACGCGTGGGCATTTCCAAGCAGAACTCGCTGATCGATTTCAGCGTGCTGGAAGGCGCGCTGCGCGAGGACCTGGACAGCGCCGCGCCGCGCCGCATGGCGGTGATCGAGCCGCTGAAGTTCGTGCTCGCCAACCTGCCCGAAGGCCATGAGGAAACCCTGACCTTCTCCAACCACCCGAAGGACGAATCCTTCGGCGAGCGCCAGGTGCCGTTCTCGCGCGAGCTGTGGATCGAGCGCGAGGATTTCGCCGAAGTCCCGCCCAAGGGCTGGAAGCGGCTGGTGCCGGGCGGCGAAGTGCGCCTGCGCGGCGCCGGCATCGCCCGCGTCGATGAGGTGGTGAAGAACGAGGCAGGCGAGATCGTCGAGCTGCGCGGCTGGCTGGACCCGGAATCGCGCCCGGGCATGGAAGGCGCCAACCGCAAGGTCAAGGGCACCATCCACTGGGTCAGTGCGAAGCACGCGGTGGAGGCGGAGGTCCGCCTGTACGACCGCCTGTTCTCGGTGCCGAACCCGGACGACGAATCCGAGGGCAAGACCTATCGCGACTACCTGAATCCGGAATCGCGCAGGGTCGTCACCGGCTACGTGGAACCGGCTGCGGCCAGCGCCGTGCCGGAGCAGTCGTTCCAGTTCGAGCGCACCGGCTACTTCGTCGCCGACCGCCGCGACCACCGCGCGGACAAGCCGGTGTTCAACCGCAGCGTGACCCTGCGCGATACCTGGGCCGGCTGATCCCATGGTGGCGGGCATGACGCCTGCCGCCGCCCGTTCCCCCTAAAGAAACCACGCCCGTGCCCGCGCTGCGGCCGGGCCGCGCGGCCGCGCCCTGCACGGTCCGCCTGGGCGTGCCGGGCTACACTGGCCGCCGCATTCCCCTGTTCAACGCTCACGAGGCACCACCCCGCATGCTGTACGCGCAAGTCCACCTGACCCTCCCGGCCTGGATCCATGAAGTCGTCGATACCAGCCGCGTGCATGCGGGCGACGATGCCAAGGTCGCGCTGGCGATCGAGCTGTCGCGGCTGAACGTGGACGCGCAGACCGGCGGTCCGTTCGGCGCAGTGGTGTTCGGCCCGGACGACCGCGTCATCGCCGCCGCGGTCAACCGCGTGGTGCCGCACTGCACCTCGCTGGCCCACGCCGAGAACATGGCCTACATGCTCGCGCAGCAGCGGCTGCAGACCCCGCGCCTGAACGACACGCTGTCGCCGGTGACCCTGGCCACCTCCTCGCAGCCGTGCTGCCAGTGCTATGGCGCGACGATCTGGGCCGGCATCGACCGCCTGCTGATCGGCGCCAGCGCCGCCGACGTCGAGGAACTGACCCCGTTCGACGAAGGCCCGCTGCCGGCCGACTGGGTGGGCGAACTGAACCGGCGCGGCATCGAGGTCGTGCAGGGCCTGCACCGCGACGCCGCCCGCGCGGTGCTGCGCCATTACGGCCAGAGCGACGGCGCGCGGTATTGATCCCGCATGCCCTTCTCCCTCGGGGAGAAGGGATGCCTCCCGCTTCATTCCAAGGACTCACATGACCGGCCTGCTGTGCTACTGCCGCCAGGGTTTCGAGCCTGAACTGGCCGCCGAACTGACCGAGCGCGTCGGCCATGCCGGCATCGCCGGCTATGCGCGCACGCAGCGCAACGACGGCTACGTGGTGTACGTCACTGACGAAGCCGCCGCGCTCGACCGCGCCCTGCCCTGGCGTGGATTGATCTTCGCCCGGCAGAAGCTGCGCCTGCTGGCCGAGCTGCCGCAGCTGGACCCGGCCGACCGCATCAGCCCGATCATCGCCGCACTGCAGGGCCAGCCGCGCTTCGGCGAGCTGTGGGTGGAACACCCCGATTCGGACGCGGGCAAGCCGCTGGCCGGGCTGGCGCGCAGTTTCGGCAATGCGCTGCGCCCGGCGCTGCGCAAGGCCGGCCTGCTCACCGACAAGGACAACGGCAGGCTGCCGCGGCTGCACGTGGTGTTCGTCGATGGCACCCATGCCTTCGTCGGCGTCGCCGACACCCGCGACAGCGCGCCCTGGGCGCTGGGCATCCCGCGCCTGAAACTGCTCCCGGAAGCGCCCTCGCGCTCGGCGCTGAAGCTGGACGAGGCGCTGCTGACCCTGCTCACGCCCGAGGAGCGCGAAGCGCTGCTCAAGCCCGGCATGCGTGCAGCCGATCTCGGCGCGGCTCCGGGCGGCTGGACCTGGGTACTGACCCGCCAGCACCTGCGCGTCACCAGCATCGACAACGGCCCGCTGCGCCAGCACGTGCTCGACACCGGCCTGGTCGAGCACCTGCGCGCCGACGGCTTCCACTGGAAGCCGGAGACCGCGCTGGACTGGATGGTCTGCGACATGGTCGAACAGCCGCGCAAAGTGGCCGAGCGCATGGCCACATGGCTGCGCGAAGGCTGGTGCCGGCACGCCATCTTCAACCTCAAGCTGCCGATGAAGAAGCGCTGGGATGAGACCCGCCTGTGCCTGGACCTGTTCGCCGCGCAGGCCGGCAGGCCGCTGACCATACGCGCCAAGCAGCTGTATCACGACCGCGAGGAGATCACCGTGCTGGCGATGCCGGCGCGCGGTTGACCTGCTTTTCCCTTCACCCTGCGGGGTGAAGGCGGGCCACCGGCCCGCATACGACTGCAGGCCCGGCGCGCTGCACCGAGCCGGGATGCGGATGAGGGACAAACGGAGTCTAGGATGCCTGGACCACCAGGACTTCATCGCTCCCAACCCTGCATCGCGCCCTGGCCCACGCCAGCGGCGTGAGCGCTCCAGGCCACATGCACCGGTGGTGCGCACGCAGCCGCAGCAGGAGAGGCGTTGTCCTCCGTGCCAGGCAAGCCCGGCACCTGCGCAGTGCGTAGTTGCCCCCGCAACCACCTGCCGCTTCCACGACACGGCTCTGGCACACTGCGGACCTTCCCCGCATGGAGAGCGCCGCCATCGTCCGTCACCTCCTGTTGCGCCCTGCCGCCGCCACGCTGTGCCTGGCCCTGTGTGGCAACGTCGCCGCAACGCCCGATTTCGTCGTCCGCGACCATGTCGGCGACGGTGTGTTCACCACCGGCATCGAAGGCCCGGCCACCGGCCCGGACGGCGCGCTGTACGTGGTCAACTTCGGCCGCGACGGCACCATCGGTCGCGTCGATGCGCACGGCAAGGCCGACCTGTTCGTCACCCTGCCCGAGGGCAGCGTCGGTAACGGCATCCGCTTCGCCGCCGATGGCGCGATGCTCGTGGCCGACTACAAGGACCACGCGGTCCTGCGCGTCGATCCGGCCACGCGCACGGTATCGGTGTTCGCACGCCTGGAAGGCGCGCACCAGCCCAACGACATCGCGCTGGCGCCGGACGGCACGCTGTATGCGAGCGACCCGGACTGGGCCAACCCGGACAACGGCCAGCTGTGGCGCATCGACCGCGATGGCAGCGCCCACCGGGTCGAGTCCGGCATGGGCACCACCAACGGCATCGAGGTCAGCCCCGACGGCCGCCGCCTGTACGTCAACGAGAGCGTGCAGCGCAACGTCTGGGTGTACGACCGCGATGCCGCCGGCACGCTGTCGGGCAAGCGGCTGCTGATCCGCTTCAACGACCACGGCATGGACGGCATGCGCTGCGATGCCGACGGCAACCTGTATATCGCCCGCTACGATGCCGGCGTCGTCACCATCGTCTCGCCGAACGGCGAACTGCTGCGCGAGGTGCCGCTCAAGGGGCGCAAGCCGACCAACGTGGCCTTTGGCGGCAGCGACGGCCGGCAGGTATTCGTGACGCTGCAGGACCGCGGCGCCATCGAGACCTTCCGCGCCGACCGCCCGGGGCGTGAATACGGGCACTGAGGCCGGGGCGCCGCCCGCGCGCGGCGTCTCAATCCGCGCAACCGCGATCGGGCATGCTGTGACCCTTGGGAGGACACGCATGCACGCCATCGAACTGAAGGACCCGGCCGGCTTCGGCAATGAATTCCTGCGCCTGACCCTGCTGCAGGGCTTCCAGTCGCTGACCAAGCGCGACCTGGAACTGCTGATCTTCGTGCTGCTAGAACGCGACGGCGCCATCGACCGCGGCGATTCCAACGCCAGCGTGGCGCTGCAGCTGCGGGTGACGCCGGCCAAGGTCAAGGGCCTGCGCCGCGACGGCTACGCGCGCTGGCGCGCGCTGGTGCCAGAGGAGGCCGACGCGGCCCTGCAGCGCATCGTCGCCACCGTGCTGACCGAAGCCAACCTGCGCTCGGGGGCAAAGCATGTGAGCGAGCGCAGCCGCAAGGAAGGCTTCCTCGCCATCCGCATCGAGCACCCGGACGACGCGCAGCGCTTCGAGCAGGCCATCCTCGAGGTCGGCGCGCTGCCGGTGTACGAGCGCAACCGCGAGGTGGTGGCGGTGCGCTTCGACACGCTGCTGAAGATTGCCGAGCGCTGGGGCTACCTGCAGCCCGATCCGCAGGCGACGGTGGCGGCCTTGAAGAAGCTCGCCCCCACTTCGGAGGAGGTGGCCGACCTGCTGAAGAAGGACATCACCCAGTTGCGCTGGGACGACGTGCGCCGCGCCCTGAACAGCCTCGGCGCCAAGGCGGTCGGCTCCACCGTCGAGGGGGGCCTGAAGGGCCTGCTGAAACTCGCGTTTCCGTTCATTCCGGGCTGAGCGCGGCACCCTCCGCAGCCCTGAACCGGCGGCAACATTCAGCCGGCCTGCATGCGTTCTTGCGGCCGGCTTAACAGTGGCGGGCCAAGCATCGTGCGCGTGGTTTTACTTTCAGGAGTCCGCCCATGAACCTCTCCCGCTCCCTGCTTCCCGCCCTGTTGCTGTGTGCCGCCGCCAGCGTTCCGGCGCTGGCGCAGGAAACCGGCAAGACCACGCTCACCGACAAGGGCACCCCGGTCACGGTCACCTCGGAAGAACCCGATTCGATCCGCGGCGACTACCATATCGACTTCGCCAAGCTGGACCGCAACCACGACGGCTTCATCAGCCGCGAGGAAGCCAAGGCCAACCCCACGCTCGCGCGCGAATTCGATGCGCTCGACACCCACCACACCGGCCGCCTGAGCAAGGCGCAGCTGGAGGGCTGGATGAAGTGAGGACGGGCGGGCCGGCAGGCGGAATCCCGTCGTCCGTGTGAGAGGTTGCCCGTGATCCACCGCTGCTTTCCCGCCATCGCCCTGCTGCTCTCCATGGTTCCGGCCGTGTGCGCGCAGGCGCAGAACGCCCCGCGCGATGCGGCCGTGACCGCGCCATTGCCGGCGGCACCGGTCAACGTCCGCGCCCAGCCGCTGGCCAGCGGCGCGGTCACCCATCAGGTCCAGCTGCCGGCCGAACCCGGGCAGGCGGCAGTGACGGTGCGCTCGATCCAGCCGGACAGCGTCGTCGGCAACTACCGCATCGATTTCGACGCGCTCGACGTGGACGGCGACGGCTTCATCAGCCGCGAGGAAGCGCAGGCCAACCCGGCGCTGGCCGACGAATTCAACGCACTGGACAGCGCGCGACGCGGCAGGCTGACACGCGAACAGCTGGCCGGCTGGCTGCGGTAGAGCGGGACAACGCCACACGGGAGCATCACCGGGCAGGCCCCGCCGGGCGTTGCCCGGCGCTACACAGCCGCCGCGATCCGCCCGTGTAGAGCGGGGCAACGCCCCGCTGGGGCATTACCGCGCAGGCCCCGCCGGGCGTTGCCCGGCGCTACAAAGCCACTGCGATCCACCCGTGTGGAGCGGGACAACGCCTCGCGGGAGCATCACCGCGCAGGCCCCGCCGGGCATCGCCCGGCGCTACAGAACCGCCGCGATCCGCCCGTGTAGAGCGGGGCAACGCCACGCTGGGGCATTACCGCGCAGGCCCCGCCGGGCGTTGCCCGGCGCTACAAAGCCACTGCGATCCGCCCGTGTAGAGCGGGGCAACGCCCCGCTGGGGCATTACCGACCGCCCTACCCGGCATCACAGCCCCGAGGCGCGCTTCCAGAACAGCGACAGCAGCGGCGGCATGCGCCCGGCCAGGCCGAGCAGCGCGCCGCGCGCCAGGGTCAGGTGCATCTCGTCGTTGGAGAACACCTTGTTGATCGCGTCGAAGCCGTAGGCGGCCACCGTGTTGTCGCTGCGCCGCACCCGCGCCCAGCGCCGCAGGCGGTGCGGGGCGGTCCAGTCCGCTCGCCGCTGGCGCGCGTCGCGTACCAGGTCGCGCAGCCCGGCCACGTCGCGCAGGCCGAGGTTGACGCCCTGCCCGGCCAGCGGATGCACCACGTGCGCCGCGTCGCCCAGCACCAGCACGCGCCCGGCGACATAGTCGCTGGCCAGCTGCCGGCGCAGCGGGAAGGCCGCGCGCGGCGAGGCCGCGCGCATCGCGCCCAGGCGACCGGCGAAGGCGTTGGTCAGTTCGCGGCCGAAAGCCTCGTCGCCCAGCGCCAGCACGCGCTCGGCCTCGGCGTCGGGCAGGGTCCAGACGATGGAGCTGCGGTGCTTGTCGACCGGCAGCACCGCCAGCGGGCCGGTATCGAGGAAACGCTGCCAGGCGGTGGCCTCATTCGGGCGCTCGCTGTCCACGTACCCCACCACGCCACGCTGGCCATAGTCGTGGCGCGACACGTCCAGCCCTGCAAGCGTGCGCAGGGTGGACTCGCCGCCGTCGGCGGCGATGGCCACGGCCGCGTCGATGCGGCGGCCATCGTCCAGGCGCAGGCGCACGCCGCGTTCGTCCTGCTCCATCGACTCGACCCGCGCCGGGCAATGCAGATGCACGCCGGCCGCCGGCAGCGCCGACCACAGCCGGTCCACCAGCAGCCCGTTCTCGACGATCCAGCCCAGTTCGCGGCGGCCCAGCGCATCGGCGTCGAAGGCCAGCTCGCCGCCACCGGCCGCGTCCCATACGCGCATGCGCAGGTAGGGATGCGCGCGCGCCTGCGTCACCTGCGGCCACACCCCCAGTGTTTCCAGCAGCGCCGCATTGTCGTGGGCGAAGGCGAACACGCGCAGGTCCGGCCGCTGCGCCGACCATGGCGACGCTTCGCGCCCTTCCACCAGGGCCACCTGCAGGCCTTCGCGGGCCAGCGCCAGCGCACAGGCGGTGCCGACCACGCCGCCACCGACCACCACCGCATCCAACACTCCACGCCGGCTCATCGCGCCTGCCTCCTGCACAGTTCGGGCACCTGCCCGCGGAATCCCATCGCGCCGCCGACCAGGAAGGACTGCAGCGGCGCGGCCTGCGCGGCCGCCACCAGGCCGAGGCTGCGCAGCGGCCGCAGCAAGGGCGCCGCGTTGCCGGTCAGGCGCGCCAGTCCGTCGGAGAAGGCCAGGGTCTGCTCGCGGTCGGGGCCGCGGCGCTGCACGTAGGCCTGCAACAAGTCGTCGGTACCGGGGTCCTGCTCAGCATCGCCAATCAGTTCGGCCAGGGTCAGCGCATCGCGCAACCCGAGGTTGAAGCCCTGCGCGCCCAGCGGATGAATGGTCTGCGCGGCGTTGCCGAGCAGCAGCGCGCGCTCGCCGACCAGTTGCTGCGCCAATACCTGGATCAGCGGGTAGGCGCTGCGCGGGCCACTTTCCAGCAGCCGCCCGGCGCGCCAGCCAAGCACGTCCTGCAGACGCGCCAGCCACGCCGCGTCGTCCAGCGCCAGCACCGCTTCGGCCTCGTCGCGGGCCACGCCGTGGACCAGGCCGTAGTGGCGGTCGCCGCGCGGCAGCAGCGCGGTCGGACCGGTATCGGTGAAGCGCTCCCAGGCGGTGCCGTCCGGCGCCCTGGCCGTGCGCACCCGCGCCACGAACAGGGTCTGCAGGTAGTCGTGCTCGCTGGCGGCGATGCCCAGCGCCTGCCGCACCGCGCTGCGGGTACCGTCGGCGCCGACCACCAGCCGGGCGCGCAGCCGGCGCTCGCCGGGCGCGTCGGCGATCAGCACCTCGCGGCGGCCATCGGCGCATTCGCCCAAGCCGACGAATTTCGCCGGGCGGTAGCGGGTCAGGTGCGCCAGCTCGCCGAGCCGTGCCTCCAGCGCGCGCCCGAAGTCGCGCGCCCCCACCACCTGGCCGAAAGCGTCGCGGCCATAGTCGCCGGCATCCATCACCACGCG
>NZ_JASCOS010000103.1:0-12474 GCF_029959705.1 Stenotrophomonas sp. PS02297
CGCGCACCGGCGCGGGCCTCTTCGGCCGAGGCAGCGCCGGGCGCCGGGACATCGTGCAGCGCCACCACGTTGTCGCTGCTGGCGGCGCGGGCCAGCACCTCGTCCAGGTCCAGCGCCTGCAACGCCCCGGAAACCGCCAGTTCGCGCTCCACCACCTGCGCCATCAACAGTTCGTTCAGATGCAGCTGCGAGGCCGCCACCCAGGTGGCGAATGCGGCCCGCTCGGCCGCACTGGGACCGTCGCGCATGACCTGCAACCACTCGGCGGCCTCGCGCGCGGCGCGCTCCCGGCTCTGTTTTGGCGATGTGCGGTAGATATTCATGGCATCACTCGATACGTGCGCGGGCGCACGACAACATCCTGTTCAACGTTCCAGGCTGGCGCGCACGTGCGCCAGCGCTTCCACACTGTATTTCTTGACGGTATGCACGCTGAGCCCGAGCCGCGCGGCGATCTGCGCATGGCTCAGGCCCTCGCGCCGCTCCAGCAGCAGGACTGCCAGCCGGCTGGGCGCCAACTGCGCCAGCGCATCGCCCACCTGCCGCTCGAAGAAGGCACCGCCTTCGTCGAACCCCGCCTGCCCGGGATTGTCCGCCACCGCCTCGACCACGGTCGAATCGAACACCAGGCGGCCCTGGCGCTGGCGCATGTTGAATTCGCTGGCCACGTGCCCGGCGATGCCATAGATGTAGGCCAGCGGGTTGCGCACCGACTCCAGGTTCTGCACGCGCAGCAGGCGCAGGTATACCTCCTGCACCAGGTCGCCCAGGTCCTGCGCATCGGCCACGCGCCGGCGCAGGAAGCGGTGCAGTTCGCCGCTGTAGTCCTGCACCGCCTGCAGGGCGAAGGCGCGCGCGGCGGGGTCGTTTCCGGCCGGCTGCATCAGCGCCGCTCCTGTCCGCGCGCGCGCCCGGCCAGGCGCGCCGGCGCAGCGGTTCCCGCGTTGAGCATCATCGCACCCTGTCCTCCCGGCTCGTGGCGGGCGCCGTCGGAGCGCCCGCATACCTGTCCTGTGGGGTCCAGGAGGCGATTAGGGTAATACGCTGGCGCATGGCCATTCAGCGGGCGATCATCTGGCGGGTACCAGCCAGCCTGACAGCGGCGGCCTCGCAAGTCACGCGCCGGGCGTCCGCCGCCTTGCGCTCCCGGCGCCCGCCGCCCTGCCGGCGCTGGCGCCGGCAGGCGGATCAGGCCGTGGCCTGTTCGCGCTCGATGCGTTCGGTCTCGGCCGCCAGCAGTTCCGGGTGCAGGTCGAACTGGTCGGACAGCAGCAGGGTGCGCGCGGCTTCGGTGACTTCGATGCGTTCGGCCTGCAGCAGGTCGCCGTCGCGGAACAGCTCGATGTAGCTGTCCAGCACGCCGGACAGCGTGCCCTGGGCGGTGTCCGGCGCGGCCAGCATCAGCTGCAGGCCCAGCGAGCGCAGGTAGCCGGTGATGGCGCGCGCGTTCTGCGCGTCGATCTTGTCGCCGAATTCGTCGAGCAGGATCAGCCCCAGCCCGCCCGGGTGCGCCTCGCTCTTGCCGTAGGCGGCGGCCAGCGCGGCGCCGGCGATCACGTACAGCGGCGCGCGGTGCTCGCCGCCGGAGCCCGAGCGCATGCGCTCGCTGAGGCTGCCGATCACCCGATCTTCCTGGCGGATCTGCACCTCGAAGCGGAAGAAGCGGCGGTAGTCGTCCAGTGGCGAGTTGGCCACGTGGGTGGCCGCCTTGTCCTCGACCAGCGCGCGGAACGCCTCGGGCACCTGGCCGGCGCTCTCGAACAGGGTGTCCTCGCCGCCGATGTCGGCGGCGCGCTGGATGAAGCGGTGCAGCTCGCGGAACTCCGGCACCACCTCGTAATGGAACTGGTAGCGCTCGTTGTTGGAGAAGGCCGGGCTGGCGCGCAGGGTGCGGTTGAGCGTGGCGATCTGGGTCTTGAGCCGGGTGAAGTTGTCGTACAGGGTGGAGGCCACGCCGGTGCGGAAGGTATCCACGGCGGTGGCGTAGGCCTGGCGCGCTTCCTCCTCGTACTGCACCAGCTCGGTGTCGCGCAGCTGGGCCAGCTCGCGCTGCAGCAGGCCGCGCGCCGGGCGCCAGGCGCTGGCATCGAAATCCAGTTCCAGGCCATGGTCGCGCGCGTACTGCGCCAGCCCGCTCCAGGCCTCGGGCAGCAGCCGCGCCAGCTGCGCGTCGCTGTCCCTGGCGCGTTCTTCGCAGCGGCGGGCGCGTTCTTCCAGCGACGGATATTTCTCGTCCAGTTCCTCGCGCTGGCGCTCGACCCGGTTCGGGTCGACGTCCGGATCGGCGAAGGCTTCCACCGCACGGCGCGCGACCAGGTCTTCCTGCTGGCGCAGGCCGTCGAGCAGGCCGTGCGTGCGTTCGAGGTTGGCTGCCGCCACGGCTTCCTGGCCGACCAGCGCATCGGCGCGCTTCTCGCAATCAGCCAGCTGGGTGTTCAGTTCGCGCAGCTGTTCGGACAGGCGCAGCAGGTCCGGATCGAGCGAGGCCAGACGGCTTTCCTGCGCGCTGCGGTAGCGCTCGGCCACCTGCCGGTGCTCAAGCACGCGCTCGTGCAGCGCCTGCGCCACCGCATCGGCGTCGGCCAGCCGCGCCAGGCCGCGCTGGCAATCGTCGGCGCGACGCAGGCGCGGTTCGATCTGGCGCAGCTCCTGCTCGGCCTTCTCGATTTCCTCGTGCAGCACGCGCAGGCGCGCGCGGTTGTCGGAAGCGCCGATGCGCAGGTCGCCCGCTGCCGGCAGGCGCAGGCGTTCGATGCTGCCGCCGCGCGAGAGCAGGCCGTCGCGGGTCAGGCCCTGGCGGCTGCGCACCAGTTCGGCCTCGGTCTCCACGCAGCGCAGTTCGCCGAGCTGGCGGCGCAGGAAGGCCAGCGCATCGGCGTTGACGCCCTCCAGCAGCGCGGCGACGCTGCCGGCCTCCGGTTCCTCGGCGCCGCGCGACCTGCGCGCCTGGCTCGACAGCGCCAGCTTGACGCCATATACCGAGCGCCCGCCGGACAGGCCGCGGTACAGCTTGACCGCACGCTCCTCGTCCTTGTCCGGGATCAGCAGGGCTTCGACGTTGCTGCGCAGATAGCCTTCGATGGCGTGCTGCCAGGTCGGGTCGGTGACCCGCACCAGGTCGCAGACCGGGCGCGCGTCGATATTGGCTTCGCGCAGGTAGCTCATCAGCCGCACCGTATCCGGGTGCAGCTCGGCCTGGCCGGCGGCCAGGCGCTTCTGGTTCTGGCGCGCGGTTTCCAACGCATCGCGCGCCTTGTCGTGCGCGGCGTGCAGCTGGCGGGCATGGCGGTCGACCCGCTCGCGCAGCGGCGCGGCCGCGCGCAGCGCCTGGCGCGCGCGCGCGAACAGGTCGTCCGGCGCCCATGGCAACGCATCCTCGGCGGCCAGCGCCGACAGTCCGGCATGCCAGTCGTCCCATTCGGCGCGCGCGGCGGCCAGCGTCGTGCCGTCGACATCGTCCAGCGCCAGCGCGTCGAGCTGGCGGAACTGGTCGCGCACGAAAGCGACTTCGCGCGCCAGGTCCTTCTTCAGCTGCGCCAGACGCTCGCGGTCGCGACCGGACAGTTCGTCCAGCTGCGCCTGCTCGCCATAGCCGGCGCTGCCCTGCAGGCGGGCATTGGCGCGCGCCTGTTCCTCGCGCAGGGTGTCGCGCTCGACACGGGTGTCGGCGAGGCCGCGGCGGGTGTCGGCCAGCGCGCTCTGCGCATCGGCCAGCGCGCCCTCGGCCTGGTCCAGCTGCTCGCTGTACAGGTCGCGCGCGTATTCGGCGGCCAGTGCGCGCGCGGACGCGGCGCGGGTCGCCTGCCCGGCGATCTTCTCGTACTGGCGCTCGGCGCCTTCGGCGGCGTCGATGCGCTGCCGCACCTGTTCGATCTTCTCCTTGATCTGGCGGAAGCTGTCCAGCAGCGCGCGGAAACGGGCGATGTCGGTAGGCCGGTCCTCGGCCACCAGGGTGCGCACGAACAGGTCCACGTCCTCGACCCGCTGCAGGTTCAGCGCGTTGAGGAAGGCCTTGCGGTAGGCATTGAGGTCGGGGCTGGCCGACGGGCTGGCGCGCAGGCGCAGCAGCAGGTCGCGCAGGAAGCGCTCGGCGTTGGGATGCAGCTGCGGCGTTTCGCCCACGTCCTTGCAGCGGCGCGCGATGTGCTCGCGGAAGGTATTCCAGGCCAGCGGCAGTTCCTTGCCCTTGACCCGCTCCAGGTGTTCGTCCAGTTCCAGCGCCACGCCCGGCAGCAGGTACAGGCCATGCGTGCGGTGTTCGGGTTCATCGATCGAGGCGCCGAGCGCGATGCCGGCGGTCAACGGCACGCCGGTCTCGGTGTCGCGGAACACCAGCGAGATGTAAGTGGTGGCGGTACGGCGCTTGCGGCCTTCATCACCGCTGCGGAACACGCCCAGGCAGTAGTCGCGGATGGTGCGCGCGCGGTGGCTGCCGCCGGCCTGCGCGTTGAAGCGGATGCGGCTGCGGTCACCGCCCAGCAGCACGATCTGCAGGGCGTCGAGCAGGGCGCTCTTGCCGGCGCCGTTGGGCGCGATGATGGCGCTGGTCGCGTCCAGCTGCAGGCTCTGCGCCTCGAACAGGAAGAACTGGACCAGGTGGATGCGTTCAAGCTGCTGCATCGTCGTCCTCCGCGTCCACGTCGCCCGCTTCGTCGCGGTTGTGCTGGTCCAGTCGCTGCAGCCACTGCTCACCGACGATCTCGACGATGGCCGGACGCACCCGCAGGTGGAACGGCTGCGGGTCGTCGCCTTCCGACTCCACCAATCGGCTCACGCCCCAGCGCTTGAGCGTGCGCGCCAGCGCGCGCAGCGCGCCGACGTCGGGCATCGCGCGGCCGGTCAAGGCCTGCCAGCTTTCCTGCAGTTCGGGCAGCTCCACCACCACTTCGCCGTGATCCTCGATCAGGCCTTGCCGCATCGCTTCGTCGTAGCGCTGGCGCAGCACCAGCAGGGCCAGGGTTTCGTCCAGCGTCACCGGTGCGCCTTCGCCATGCGCCGGCAGCGCCACCACGTAGCGGTAGTGCGCGTTGCGCTCCAGGCGGATGCCCAGCGGCTCCAGCGCGGAGACGAAATCGGGGTAGTGGTCTTCGACCAGGTGGTAGGCCACGCGCGAACGCGCGTCGGTGGCGTACAGCACCTGCTCGGTGGCCAGGCGGTAGGCGGCGCGCTCGAAGTCCTGCACGGCGTAGGTGCCGTTGGACATCTGGCTCAGGGTGTTCCAGCTGCGTTTCATGCGGTTTCCGGGAGTGTTGCGCCGACCCGCAGGATGCGGAAGCGCGGGCCGCGCAGGTAATCGTTGTTCTCGCCGTTGCCGGCATCGAGCAGCTCGACGCGGAAGCCGCGCAGCAACCGGCCGAGCGGGTCCTCGCGGCGCAGGCCGCCGATGCGGTTGCCGCGCAGGGCGAGCGTGAGCAGGGTCTGGTAGGCGCGCAGGTCCTCGATGCTGGCGATGTCCAGCCGCGCCGAGTCGATCGCCGCGCCCTGCTGCAGGTGGCGGCCGACGTAGCGCGCCATGTCCTCGGCGTTGACCAGGCGCGCGCGCTTCATCCGCCGCAGCAGCGACAGCCGCGCCAGCTGCTCGGGTGTGGGGGGGGTGGTGGCATTGGCGCTGCGCGGAATCAGCACCGGCCTGCGGTGCGGCGGGCGTAGGCGCGTCTCGTCCATCAGCGGCCCCGGTGCCACCGGCAGGCGCAGCGCGTCTTCCGGTGCCGACAGCACGCCGCGGCAAGCGCGGCGCAGCAGCACGTCGAGCCGGTCGGGCGCGCGCAGGCGGTAGTCGAGGAAGGCCAGCGCGCGGCGGTTGGCCTGGCGGATGTCCTCGTCCAGGCGGGTCAGGTATTCGTCGATGCGCTCCAGCTCGCGCAGGCGGCCCAGGCTGCGCGACAGCCGCTGCTGCGCGCGCGCCTCGTCGCCGCCGGTGACGTGCTCGCGGTACCAGGCCACCAGCGTCTCGCGCGGGGCGCCGGATTCGAGCTGCTGCACCATCGCCAGGATCGAGCTGCGCCGCGCCATCGGGTGGTCGGCGCGGTGCAGTTCGGCGTAGTCGCCGATGAACAGCTGGCCGACATAGCGTTCGAACCACTGCCGGGCGAACTGCGCGGTGGTCTCGGCCTTGCTCAGCTCCGGCATCAGGTCGCGCACCTGCAGGCTCATCGAGGCCAGCGACACCAGCAGCCGGCGCGCCTGGTCGGCAGCCTCGTCGAGGATGCCGCCGTCCATGCGCCCTTCGGCGACCTGCTGCAGCTGCAGCTCCACCGAGCGCATCTTGGCCGAGACGAAGGTCGGGCCGTGCTCGCTGAACTCCACCAGGGTGGACAGCAGCTGCGCCACCATCGGCGGCATGGTCACCATCTCGCGCGCGCCGATGCGCTCCTGGCGCAGCCAGCCGGCGGCGCGGAAGCGGTCGTGGATGGCGTTGGCGCGCACATTCAGCGGCGCGTCCGGGGCCTGCCCGTCCTCGTCTTCCCACGGGTCGTCGGTGAGCAGGTAGCGCTCGATCGCGGCGGTGATCTCGCGGCGCGGGAAGCCATGGCTGGGCGGCACCGGCGCATCCGGGCCGAAGAACTCGTCGAACATCCGGCACAGCAGCGACCAGTAGTTCTGGCGGTTGGCCGAGGCCAGCGGGCCGAAGATGCCGGCGGGTACGACCGTGAACAGCGGCGGGGTGGTCGTGGGGGTGGTCGTGGTCAAAACGTCGGGGTCCTGCAGCTTCCTGCCGTGCGGCGGCGATTGTGGCATATCGCCGGCAGCGAAGCCCTGCACCCGGCCGGGCCGGATACGACGATGGGCGCCCCCCGGGGCGCCCATCGCTGGAACGCTATTGCAGGCCGTCAGAACTTCTGCGTATAGCGCATGTAGAGGATCCGGCCATACCCGTTGTACAGGTTGAAGTTCCATGGGCGGCTGCTGACTTCCACCTCCGCAGGGTAGCGATCACCGACGTTGTTGCTGCCCAGGGTGATGCCGGCATTCCACGGCGTCTTGTAGGTCAACGCCAGGTCGTGGGTCACGTAGCTGCCCACTCGTGTGTCGGGATCGCCCGCGAAGAAGCCGAAGCTGGGCTTGACCGACGGATTCTTCTGGGCGCCGATGTAATTGGCGTTCCAGTTCAGGCTCCAGTTGCCCCGGGTCCAGGTGTTGCGCAGGCTGCCGCGCATCTCCGGTGCGGTCACCCAGCCCAGCCGGTCCTTGACCAGGGTGCCATCGGTCACCTTGAACTCGAGTACGCGGCCGAGCTGCAGCCAGCTGTCGAGCTTGCCCCATCCGGCAGCCTGGAAGCTGCCGCGCAGGTTCAGGTCCAGGCCGCGCGTGGTCAGGTCGCCCTCGTTGGCGAAGGCGGTTTCGACCTGCCTGATCGAGCTGTTCGAACGCCGCTCCACCTTGGTGCCCGAGGGGAGCGGCAATCCGTTGTTGTCGAAATCCACCAGCTCCTGGTACTCGATCAGGCGGATGCGGTTGTCGATCTGGATGTGGTAGTAGTCCAGCGTCGCGTTCAGCCAATCCAGGGGATCCCATGCCAGGCCCAGGCTGTACTGCCGCGAGTGCTCCGACCCCAGGTCCGGATTGCCGCTGTACCAGGTATCCACCTGGTAGCTGACGTTCTTGGCCACCGGGCCATCGGCGATGCCGTCATTGTTGGCGTCGCCGCCGCAGTCCACGGCCGAATACCCCATCGCCAGGCAGGTCCGGTAGTCCTGCACCTGTTCGGCGGAGAACGAACGCTTTGCATGGATGTGGTTCAGCGTAGGCGCGCGGAAGCCCTTGCCGGCGGATGCGCGCAGGGTCAGGTTGGGCAGCGGCTGCCAGCGCAGCGACGCCTTGGGCGACAGGTCGCCGCCGTAATCGCTGTAGCGGTCGTAGCGGGCGGCCAGGGTGAAGTCGAAGCGGTCCATCACCGGCAGCAGCCACTCGGCATAGGCCGCGTGCACGCGCCGGCTGCCGGCCGCCGAGTTGCCCGCCGAACCGGCGACCACGCCGGCCTCGGACAACGAGTCGTAGATGTCGGCGTAGTCCTCGCTGCGGGACTCGACGCCGAAGGCCACCGCCGAGCGCCCACCGGCCATGTCGAACAGGTCCAGCGACGCATTGGCATAGGCCTCCTCGATGACGAACTTGCCGTCGCGGCTGGTGGTGGTGGTGAAGCCCTTGATCACGTCCTCCGCGTTGCCGAAAGGATCGCGCAGGTTGTAGCGGCCATCGGCGGCGGCGGCCTCGGCCAGCGGGGTGACGATGTAACCGCGCCCGAGCTCGCCCAGCCGGGCATCGCTGCGGCGCAGGCCGGCATCGATGGAAAGCCGGTCGCTGACCTGCCAGTTCATCCCCAGGTTGATGTCCAGCACGGTGTTGTCGACGAAGGTGTCGCGATTGCCCGCGGCCGCATAGCGGTGGTAGACGAACGCGCCGCGCCCATCGCCCGGGACCGGGTCGTTCGGCGAGTTTTCCGGCACGTAGAGCACGCCCGGCGTCGGCGCATAGCGGCCGAAGCTGCTGGCATGGCTGTAGCTGGCCGCAGAATACAGGGACACCGCATCGTTGAGCTGCAGCGTGCCGCGCGCGAACAGCGATTTGTTCTTTATCGAGGCTTCGTTGGCCGCCTCCGCGTTGTAGTCGTAGACGCAGTTCTTCTCGTTCATCCAGAAATTCGGGTCGTTGCAGGCATAGCCCGGCAGTGCACCGCCGGCCTCGCCCTCCTCGCCAGGTTCGGTCGCGCTTTCAAAATAGAAATTGTTCCCGTACGGCGAGCCGCCGCGGATATCGCCGCCAAGCTGATCGCGCGCGAAGACGATGCCGCGCGAGTTGTACGATGCGCCGAACATCAGGTTGCCGCGCTCGCCGGAGATGCCGAACAGCACCGAGGCCTCGTCGGTATCGCCACCGGTCACGCTGGGCGTGCCCTTGCCGATGCGCACCTCGGCGCCATCGAAGTCCTTGCGCAGGATCACATTGACCACGCCACCGATGGCATCGGAGCCATACAGCGCGGAGGCGCCGTCGGACAGGATCTCGATGCGCTCCACCGCCGCCAGCGGGATGGTGTTGAGGTCGGCATTGGTGCCCAGCGACGGCGCATAGGGCGCGCGGCGGCCATCGATCAGCACCAGCGTGCGATCCGAGCCGATGCCGCGCAGGTCGACGTCGGACACGGCCTGCGCGCTGCTGCCCGAGCGCGGGCTGAAGTTGCCGAACGAGGCGAAGGTGGTGTCGCGCAGCACGTCGGCGACGGAGACATGGCCGCTGGCATCGATCGCGGCGCGGTCGATCACGGTCACCGGCACCGCGCCTTCGACGTCGGCGCGCTTGATGCGCGAGCCGGTCACTTCGATCCGGTCCAGGCTGTGTACGTCGGACGGCGACTGCGACTGCGCCAGCGAAGCGAATGGAACCAGTGCGGCGGCGATCCCCAGCGGGAGCGCCGCCAGCCGGATGGCCGGCATGGAATAGCGGTTTTTCACGGATTTCTCTCCTGATGATGTTAGTGAGGCGTTAACGCCACACGACGTTAAAGAGCCGCTCACGCCACTGCGCCGCATGCCCTGTCCATTGGGTTTGCACGGTCTGCCGGCACGCTCCGCTCACCGTTGCGGTACAGCGAGGGGGAAACGCCGAAGTGCGTGCGGAACGCGCGCGAGAAGCTGCAGTTGTTCTCGAAGCCGCTGGCCGCTCCCACCTCGGTGATGGACAGCGGCGTCTCGCGGATCAGCCGTGCGCTGTTGGCCAGGCGCAGGCGTACCGAGGCGGCCTGCGGGCACTCGCCATAGACCGCGCGGAAGGTCTTGGTGAAATACCAGACCGACATGCTGCTCAGCTCGGCCAGCTCGCCGATCCGGACCACGCGGTCCATGTGTCCTTCGATGTACAGCAGCGCGCGCTGCATGCGGGCGTACACCTGGCGCCGGTGCGACAGCGAGCGCCCCGGGCAGCGCGCGATCTGCGCCTGCTGTCCCTGCTGCAGGCCCGCGGCGGCGCGCAGCCATCGCTCCATCTGCCAGCGGTCGGCCGCGATGGCCTGGATGCCGCGGGCAGGCGTGCCCGCCACCGCCCGCCAGCGCCGCGCCAGCAGCCGCTGCATCAGCGCCGACATCGCGCCACGACCGGGGAAGAGCGCCAATTGCGGTGAACGCAGCGCCTGCAGCTGCATGTCGGCCGGTATGACCATGCCGATGGCGACGGTGCGCTCGCCGGCATGCAGCACCGGACAGGCGCCGCGATCGAAATGGATCCACTGGCCCGCACCGAGCCGGAACGCACCGGTGCGGGCCGCGATATCCAGCCCGCCCCTGAGCACCAGCCAGAGCGACGCCTCGGCGGCGTTGACCGCCAGGCTGGCACCACGCGCGACCGCCACCAGCCACGCGACGCCGGGATCGCCGCCGCGCTCCAGCTCCTGCACATCCCCGCGATCGAGCCTCAGTACCTGCACTTGCACCTGCATGACCACTCCTTTGTCGGATCTGGCCATCTGTTTGATCGTTCGAGGCCTGAAATGCCGGAAATGCAGCCGAAATCTTTCCGAAATCGCCGGTTCGGGGCGCCACGCGCGACGTGGACCGTCCGCTCCGCGGACAACCGGACAGTGCGGACATCCGCGCCGGCGCTGGCGCTGCCCCGCTTCCGCCGTCCGTGCCGGACACGGAAACGCGAAGGCCCGCACGGCATGCCGGTGCGGGCCTTCGTCGGTGGCGGGAAACCGCTGCGTCAGCGGCGGCGGGCATGGCGCCTGTATTCGGCCGCATCGATCATGCGCATCTCGCGCACGGCGCAGGAGGCGCCCCTGCCGGTCACCACGCTGCCGCGGGTGCACACGACGTTCTCCTCGCCACCGGTGGCGATCACCACGCTCGAGCTGCGCATGGTCGCCTCGCAGTAGCCACCGAAATCCAGGCTGATGTGCTCCTCGCCATCGGCGATGAGCATGCGTTCGGCGCCAGCGCGCACGGCCGTGTGCTGGCCGGACAAGGTGACGCAGGTCGATGGCGCGTCGGCGCTCTTTCCGGCGGCAAAGGCATCCATGGGCAGCAGGGCGGCAGCCCCCAGGGACAGGACGATCATCAGACATCGGTACATGGCGCTTTCCTTCTTCATCCGAGCCCGGGATGGGCACGGATGCAAGGCTAGGCAGCGGGCGCGGCTGCGGAATCTGCTTGAAGTCGCGATGACCATGGAGTGGGGCTGGCGCCAGAACATGCAAACAATGCGTTCGTCCGCCAACGCCACGCAGGCCGAAGGCGTCGCCAGCCTGAACGCCTTTGCGCGACCTGACCAAAGGCACATGCCGCCGCATCCACGCCGCCAGCATCCTCCGCCCGGTGATGGAACGGCCGGCATGGCCCTGCATCGCACGGGCGGACGACGGCGGCGTGCCATGCATGCGCGGCACGCGTCGTCTCCATGATCAAGGCGGGGCATGCTGGCCAAGCCTGCACTCGGGCAGACCGGCGTAATGGAAGAGCGGGCAGTCATCGGCGAACGTCGCAACGGCAACGCAGCGGGAGCGCAAGCGCCTCCGTCCGGGCTCCTGTGCGTGGGCGACCACGAGGTCGACCTGGCCCGGCGCACCGTGGTCTCGCGCATCGACGGCGGCTCCCGGCGATTGACGCTCAAGTCGCTGCAGGTGTTGCTGGCGCTGGTGGACGAAGCCGGCAGGGTGGTCAGCCGCGACGCGCTGCTGGCGCGCGTATGGCCCGACACCCTCCCCACCGACGATGTGCTGACCCAGGCCATCGCCCTGCTGCGCAAGGCGTTCGGCGATGATCGCGAAGCGCCGCGCTACATCGAGACCATCGCCAAGGGCGGCTATCGCCTGCTGGCCGCGCACCAATGGCAGGCACCGCCCGTCGCGGCCGCCGAGCCTGCGCCGTCCGCGCCCCCGCCTGCCGCGATCCCCCGCGGACGGGTACGGCGACGCGGGTGGACGCTGGCGGCAGCGGCAACGGCACTGTTCGGATCGCTGGCGCTGTTCCTGCATGCCGGCTCCACGCGCGACAAAGGCGCGCTGTCCGGAGCCGCCGACTCCCTGCACGCGCCGTCGCTGCAGTACCGGGCGATCGTTTCCTCGCCCGAGCAGGAAACCATGCCGCGGCTGTCGCCGGATGGAACGCAGCTGGTATTCGCCCGCCTCGATCCGCGCACGCGCAGGCAACTGCTGCACATCCAGCGCACCTCGCAGGCCAGCGCGCGCCAGTTCGCGTTCCCCGGTCCCGGAGAACAGGACAGCCTGCCGGCGTGGTCGCGCGACGGCCGGCGCATCGCCTTCGTCCGCAGCTCCGGCAAGGACTGCCGTTTCATGGTTGTGGCGGCCGATGGCAGCGGCGAGCGCACGGCGGGCGACTGCGCGGACCCGGACGGGCTGTCGTTCGACTGGACGGCCGATGGCCGCGCGCTCGTCGCCGGCGGCATGCGCGCGGCTGCCGGCGCGGGCGGCGCCCTGCGCCGGCTCGACCTGGCCAGCGGGCGCTGGCGGACGCTGGACTACGG
>NZ_JASCOS010000104.1:0-12458 GCF_029959705.1 Stenotrophomonas sp. PS02297
CCCCAGCCCTCCCCTTCGCCTGCGGCAAGAGGAAGGATGCACGATGCTGCGGCTTTTACCCCCTCCCTTTCGCCGCAGGCGAAGGGGAGGGCTGGGGAGGGGTGCCGTTGTTCTGCGAAACAGCGCGCAGGATATCCTCCAAGACGTCCCCCGTCCTCACCAGCACATCGTCGTTCCAGTAGCGCAGCACCCGGTAGCCGAGAGCCTCTAGCACTTCAGTGCGCTGTGCGTCGTAGTCGGCCTGCTCGAGATGCTGCCCGCCGTCCAGTTCGACGATGAGTTTCAGCGCAGGACAGACGAAGTCGGCGATATAGCCGGCCAGTGGCATCTGCCGGCGGAAACGATGGCCGGCAAGGTTTCGCTTGCGAAGGAATAGCCAGAGGTGGCGTTCAGCATCGGTCGCGTTGTTGCGCAAGTGGCGTGCGCGGCGACGGAGCATGTCCATGCTTGTCTTAGTCCATTGGAAAGCAGGTGCAAAAGCTACCCCTCCCCAACCCTCCCCTTCGCCTGCGGCGAAAGGGAGGGGGCAAATCCGACAGGACACGGCAAACTGCTCCTATCCCCTCCCCTGCGCGCAGCGCATGGGGGAGGGTTGGGGAGAGCTAGCTTTACCTCACACCAAGCCCGTGGCCCAGGCGGCAAGTTTCTCGCGGCCGATCTTGGCGTTGTGGCGGATATCGACCGGGAAAGCGGGATGGCGCAGGTAGTGGCAGATACCGGCCAGGTGCGGATGGCGCGCGGCCAGCGCGCGCAGCTGCGGCTCGACCGTCGCCGCATCGGCGCCGGGCAGCAGCTCGTAGCACAGCACCGGCAACTGCCTGCCCGACTCGCCCACGCCGACCAGCGCGGTGCGGCGCACGCCGGGCACGGTATTGAACACCGGCTCGGCCTGTTCGGTGTACAGCGGCCCGGTGGCGGTTTCCACACGCTGGGTCTTGCGCCCGCAGAACCACAGCCGGCCCTGGTCGTCGAACCAGCCGACGTCGCCCATGCGGTGCACGATGCGCTGCCCGCCATCGGCCAGGGTTTCGCGGATCTTGGCCGCCGCGGTGGCCTGCGGGCGGTTGTAGTAGCTGTCGGTGGCGGTGGGGCCGGCCACGGTGATCTCGCCGACGATGCCGGCGGGCAGTTCGCGCGCGCCGCTCCAGTCGGGGATCGGCGCATCGTCGATGGCGATGATGCGCACCACGTTCGGCGCCACCACGCGGCCGACGCAGGTGCCGGCGCCGGCCTCGGTCGCCTCGCGGGTGTCCTCCAGCTCGCGGCCTTCGATCACCGCCACCGGCAGGCATTCGGTGGCGCCGTACGGCGTCCAGAACTGCGCGTGTGCGGGCAGCAGCTCGCGGATCTTCGCCACCACCTGCGGCGGCACCGGTGCGCCGGCCGAGGTCGCGCGCGTTACCGTCGGCAGCGGCTGGCCGTGCTCGGCCAGCACCCGCATCAGTGCCGGCGAGCCGAACAGCTGGGTCACGCCGAAGCGCGCGATGGCATCGTGCAGCCGGCGCGGGTCGGCGCTGCCGGGCCGGGTCGGGTCCATGTCCGGGATCACCGAGGTCAGGCCCAGCGCGGGGTCGAACAGCGCGAACGGCGGGAAGGTCGGCAGGTCCACGCCGCCGGCCTCCATGCCGAAGGCGTTGCGCAGCAGCTCGACCTGGCCGACGAAATGGCGGTGGCGATAGACCACGCCCTTGGGCACGCCGGTGGAGCCGCTGGTGAACAGGATCGCGGCCACGTCGTCGGGCGCGGTATCGGCCAGCTGGCTGCCGGCGCCGGTCCCGGCGGCCTCGATCTTTGCCAGGGTGGTGCCGCCCCAGCCCCAGCGGGTGCCGACAGTGACCAGCCGCCTGGCCGACTTCGCCCAGCCCAGCAGCAGCCGCGCCACGTGCGCCAGCCCGATGCCGATGAAGGCCTGCGGCTGCGCTTCGTCCAGGCACTGGCGCAACGCGCGCCTGTCGATGCCCGGATCGACCAGCACCGGCACCGCGCCGATCTTGAACAGGGCGAACATCAGCAGGAAGAACTCCGGCCCCGGACGCACCATCACCACCGTGCGCACGCCGCGGCCGATGCCGTGGGCGGACAGGCCGGCGGCGATGGCGTCGCTGCGCGCGTCCAGGCTGCGGTAGTCCAGGGTGACGTCGTAGGCGGCCATGCCGCCGGCGCCGCGCCGGCCCGGGCAGCGGATGGCGACCTGGTCGGGCCGTTCGCGCGCCAGCTCGGGCAGGCGCGCGGCGATGTTGCACGGTTCGTTCATCTTCCTATTGTCGCCGCTGAAGAAAATTCTTGCGCGCGGCCCCGGCGCGTGGAAAATTTTCCGCTTCCCCGCCCATATCAGCCGCGCGAAGGCCGGCCGCCATGCTCCATCCCTGCCTCACCTGCGGCGCCTGCTGCACCCAGTACCGCGTCGCCTTCCACTGGATGGAATCGGACGAGTTCACCGAGGGTGGCGTGCCGCACGAACTGACCGAGCGCCTGGATGCGCACCGCCTGTGCATGCGCGGCACCTATTCGGACCCGATCCGCTGCGTGGCGCTGGATTCGGAGATCGGCGTGTATTCGCGCTGCAGCATCCACCCCAACCGGCCCAGCGTGTGCCGCGAGGTGGATGCGTCATGGGAATACGGCAAGGCCAGTTCGCAGTGCGACCGTGCGCGCATCGCCCACGGCATGGCGCCGCTGACCCTGGCCGACTGGCGCTGGCGCGACGAAGCGGACAACGACGGCGACCACCCGGACGACAACGGCAACAGCCCTTCGTCGCCACCGAACACGCCTGTCGCGGCGTAAGCGCGAATCCGCGCTGCGCCGCCCCACGGCCACCGCGTAGATCGTGGGCCTCGGCTCATCGTCCTCCCCATCCCTCCGCGCCTGTCGGCGCGCGCGCCCTTGATTCAAGCGGGGCTCTTCGCCGGTCGCACAGGGCGCCAAGCCTCCCGCACTGCAGGAGCGACTTCAGTTGCGAAAGGGCTTTGCCGGCAAGACCCCATCGCGACTGAAGTCGCTCCTACGGAAGCAGGAGCACGCCGGGGCTCAGTCGATCGGATTGCGTTCCAGGAACGCCCGCACCGCCGGCACGATCACCTCGTGCTTGTCTTCCAGCACGTAGTGGTTGGCGTCCTCGAAGGCCATGACCTCGGCCTGCGGCAGCGCCCTGCGGAAGCCGGCCAGGAAATGGTGGTCGAAGCAGATGTCGCGCAGGCCCCAGGCGATGAACGCCGGGCGGTCGGCGAAGGACGGCAGCGCCGCGGCGGCGCGCTCCAGCAGCGGCCAGGCCCGGTCGGCCGGCGACAGCGGGATGTCCTGCATGAAGCGGATGGTGGAGATGCGGTTGTCCCAGCTGTCGTACGGAGCCACGTAGGCGCGGCGCACGTCGGCCGGCATGCGCCGGCTCACGCCCAGCCACGAGGCGCCTGCCGAGAACGCGTTGAAGGTGCGGATGAACCACTCGCCCGGCTTCCAGTGCCGGCCCATGGCGATCTGCCACGGCATCGGCTTTTCCGCCGGCAGCGGGAAGGAGGCGGTGTTGGTGATGACCAGGCGCCTGACCTGCGCGTTGTGCGCCAGCGCCCAGCCGAAACCGATCATGCCGCCCCAGTCGTGCACGGCGAGCGTGATCGGCCCGGTGATGCCGAGGTGGTCGAGCAGCGCGGCGACGTCGTCCACGCGCGACTGCAGGGTGTAGTCGTAGCGGCTGTCGTCCGGCTTGTCGGACAGGCCCATGCCGATGTGATCGGGCACGATGCAGCGGTATTTGTCGTCCAAGCCGTTGACCAGGTGCCGCCACAGGTAGCTCCACGACGGATTGCCGTGCAGCATGACGATCACCTCGCCATCGCGCGGGCCCGCGTCGATGTAGTTCATCGACAGGCCCGGGCGGACCTCGAAACGGTGGGTGGTGGCGGGGTAACCGGGGAACTGCATCGGCGGTTTCACGCAATCGCGGACTGGGCGCGCATTGTAGGCCAATGCGCCTGCCGGCCCTCCTGCGGCCGATGGCGGCACAATGGCAACGGCCGAGGATGGAGCAACCGTGAGCGCAACGTTCGATGCCCTGATGACGCGCGTCCGCGCCTGCCGCCTGTGCGAAACCCACCTCCCGCTGGGCTGTCGTCCGGTGCTGCAGGCTTCGCCACGGGCGCGCCTGCTGATCGTCAGCCAGGCGCCCGGGCGCAAGGTGCACGAGACCGGCATTCCCTTCAACGACCCCAGCGGCGAGCGCCTGCGCGGCTGGCTGGGGATCGACCGGGCGGTGTTCTACGACGCGGCCAGGGTCGCCATCGTGCCGATGGGCTTCTGCTTTCCGGGCACCGGCAGGAACGGCGACCTGCCGCCGCGGCCCGAATGCGCCCCCACCTGGCATCCGCGGCTGCTGCCACGGCTGGAGCAGCTGCGCCTGACGCTGGCGATCGGCCAGTACGCCCAGGCCGGCCTGCTCGGCGACCGCCGCGGACGCACGCTCACCGAGACCGTGCAGGGCTGGCGACAGCACCTGCAGCGCGGCGTGCTGCCGCTGCCCCACCCCAGCCCGCGCAACCGGCTGTGGCTCAGCCGCAACCCGTGGTTCGAACACGATCTGCTGCCGGTATTGCGCGCGCGGGTGGCCAACGCGCTGACCGGCTGATCCGGCGCACCCCCACGACCGGACCAGTCGGCACCGGATGCCGCAAAAGCGGAAGATTGCGGCTGCCGGCCCGATCCACCCGGATGCGGGATCCGGACCCGCTGCGACTACCATGCACGCCCACCCCACGACAGCGGCCGCCATGTCCACGCCTCCCCCCTTCCTCGACGACAACCAGATCGAACGGCTGTCCAGCCTGCTTGAGCAGCGCGCGGTGCCGTTCAAGGGCCTCAACCTCGAGGCGCTGGACGGCTTCCTCTCGGCCCTGGTGGTTGCGCCGGCGTCCGCGCCGCCCAGCCAATGGCAGCCGCAGGTCTGGGGCGGCCAGGCGCCGCGCTGGAACGACGAGGACGAAGCCCTCCAGGTCCAGAACCTGCTGATGGGCCACTGGAACATGTGCGCCGCACGTGCGCGGTTCGAGGGCGAGGACCTGCCCGACCACCTCGCGCCGCTGATGTGGCTGCCGGAAGACCCGGAGCAGGCCGAGGACGCCCTGGCCGAATCCGAGCTCGATGTGGGCCGGGACTGGGCGCTGGGCTTCTTCACCGCGGTCATGCTGCATGAAGCGGAATGGGACAAGTGGCTGGACGAACACGAGTGGATCGAGGAGATCTTCGACCTGCTCGACCAGCTGGCCAGCGGCGAACGGATCGATCCGGAGAACCCCGGGGCGCAGCCGGCCAAGGTCACCTACCGCGAACGACTGGACATCACCATGGAGCTGCCGGCGATGCTGGCCGACCTCAACCGCCACCGCGTCGACGCCCTGACCCCGCGCGTGCCGATCCGCCGCGACGCGGAACCCGGCCGCAACGATGACTGCCCCTGCGGCAGCGGAAAGAAATACAAGAAGTGCTGCGGGCTGAACTGAGCGGGCCGGGCAGACCTGCCCAGACGCCGAACCCTTGGCCGGGGTTGCATCCCCGGCCTCTCCGATCCGGCGCAGGTTCCTGTCCCTCCCGGCACACGCCATCCCCCGTAGAGCCCGTACGGGGCGAGCCCACGCCCGTGCAAGGCACGGGGGTGATGGCCGGTGAAGTGCGGGCGGGGGCCGCCACGCAAAACGCCCGCAAGTGCTGCTTGCGGGCGTTTCGGGGTTTCACGCCAGTGCGGCCGGGCAGACCATGGCGGCGCTGCGGGTGCCGGTGTTACCAGACAACCTCGGCCATGGTGCAGTTCAGGCCCGAACCGATCCCCATCAGCGCGACGCGGTCGCCCTTCTTGAGCTTGCCCAGCTGGCGCAGCTTGCTCAGCACGATCGGCACCGAGGCCGGACCGACATTGCCGTGCTCGCCGAAGATGGTCATCACCTTCTTCGGGTCGATGCCGAAGGCCTTGATGAAGGCGTTGGTGTGCGGCTGGCTGACCTGGTGGATGACGAACTGGTCGATCTCGTCCACCGCCCAGCCCAGCGCGATGCGCGTGGCTTCAAAGGTCTTGGTGGCCAGCTTGATGCCTTCGATCAGCAGCAGGCGGGTGTCGGTGACCATGCGGTCCAGGTTGCCCACGCACAGCTTGTTCCACTGGTTGGCCGCGCGGGTCACGCCGCCCTTGTAGCGCGGCGCGTCGGGCACCAGCTCGGCGCGGGCCAGCACCATGGCGGCAGCGCCCGAACCGGTGGTCAGCGCGGCGAACTCGTCGCGCAGCTGCTGGGCGGTGACGTCCGGCGCCATCATGCGCTCCAGGGTCTTTTCATAGACCAGGTTGGAGCTTTCGCCGTCGACGATCAGCGCGTAGTCGATATCGCCGCGCTCGATCATGCGCGCGGCCACGTCCATGCCGTTGATGAAGGCCAGGCAGGCGTTGGCGATGTCGAAGGTGACGCAGTCCTCGCCGATGCCCAGGTTGCCGGAAACGATGGAGGCGGTGGACGGCTCCAGGTAGTCGCGGCTGACCGAGGTGTTGACCAGCAGGCCGATGCGGTCGGCGGACACGCCGGCATCTTCCAGCGCCTTGCGCCCAGCCATCGTGGCCGCGTCCGAGGCCTGCGTGCCCTGGTCCCACAGGCGGCGCGCGTGGATGCCGGCGACATCGCCCAGCATGTCGGCGCGGATGCCCAGGCGTTCCAGCGTCGGCTGCAGCCGCTCGTTGATTTCCTTGGAGGTCAGCGTATGCGGCGCGTCGACATGCGCCAGTCCCGCGATCGAGACATTCTGGAAAGGCATCGGGAGGCGCCAGGACTCAGGCGAAGGGGGCGCTATTCTAGCGGCTGGCCGCCCTTGACGCATCTTTAACGATTTTCGGGCCGTGCGTATGGAGGCGGCCCCGCCTGCGGCGAGACGAAATGCGCTTCGGCCGGGAGCTTCCGGCAGGACGGCAGGCCGACGACAGGAACGCCCCGGGCCGGGACATGGCCGGGAAATCGCCGGGTAGAAAGCGCATGGGACGAAGCGCCGCTTCGATCGGGACGCCGCCCGCGGCCGGCGCATCGCCACGCTACGGAAGGCGGTCCGCGACCGCCCTCATTCAATGCAACCGTTGAAGGAGCTGGCGCGAGCCGGCGGCCGCGTCAACGGCACTGCCAGGCGCTGAAGCGCTGGCTGCCGTCCGCCGGCGGAGCCGACGCCTGGATCGCGTTGGCACCGGCGCTGGGCGCCTCGTTGCGCGCCAGGGTTTCCAGCTCTTCCTGCACGCGCAGCGGGTTGCGGTTGTAGAAACCCACCTTGCTCTTGACCGACACCACGATCTCGCCCTTGGCGACGCAGCCCGGCGCCACCGGGCCGGCCGGCAGCACCCGCACCGACTTGCCGCCGCTTTCGATCGGCACCCAGGTGCAGGCGGCGGTGCTGGCAATCAGGGCGGTAAGGATCAGAGCGCGCATGGACAGGTCCTTGTGGAGATCGGAACGGATTGTGCCGTTCATGGATGAATCGATGATGATCCGCGGCCCGCCCCGCGAAGGGCGGGCCACGGCAATGCCTTACTTGGCGGCCGGCACCGGGTTGCCGTCGCTGTCGATCACGATCACCTCGCCCAGGCCGAGCGCGCGCACCGGCGCCTCGGTCTGCTTGAGGTCACCGACCACCACCCAGGTCAGCTTCGACGGATCCAGCGTCTTCGCCGCTTCGGCCACCTGCGCCGGGGTCATCGCCTCGATCTCGGCCTTGCGCTTGAACACATAGTCGTCCGGGCGCTGGTAGCGCACGATGCCGCCGATGGTGTTCATCACCGCCGAGGCGGTCTCGTAGGCGCCCGGCAGGCTCAGCGTCTGGATGTTGCGGATGCGGGCGACCTCCTCGGTCGTCGGCGGACGCTGGCCGCTGGCGAACTGGCTGATCTCGGCCTGCATTTCCTTCATCGCCTCGCCGGTCTTGTCGATCTGCACCGGCGCCACCGCCATCCACGGCCGCTGCCCCAGCGCGCCGCTGGCGCTCGAACGCGCGCCATAGGACCAGTGCTTGTCCTCGCGCAGGTTCATGTTCAGACGCGAGGTGAAGTCGCCGCCGAGCACGCCGTTGGCGATGTCGAAGCGGGTCGCGCCCGGGTCCATGGTCGATGGCACGACTTCGCCGGCGAACAGGTTGGCCTGCACCGCACCGGGCTGGTCGATCAGGTACACGCGGGCCTTGTCCGGACGCGCGACCGCGGACGGCGCACCCACCTTCGGCGCCACCCCATCGCCCTTCCAGTCGCCGAGCTGGCGGTCCAGCAGCGGCACGATCTCCTTCAGCGTGGTGTCGCCGACCACGACCAGGGTCGCGTTCTCCGGGCGCACCCAGTCCTTGTGGAAGGCCACCAGGTCTTCGCGGCCCAGCGCCTGGATCGCCGCCTCGTCGCCGCTGCCGGTGAACGGGATCGCGTACGGATGCCCCTTGCCGTACAGCAGCGGCGGCAGCACGCGCATCGCCACCGCGTTCGGGTTGACCTTCTCCTGCTTGATGCCGGCGATCCAGGTGGCCTTGATGCGGTCGATCTCGCTCTGGTCGAAGCGCGGCGCGCGCAGCGCATCCGCATACAGGGCCAGCGACGGCGCCAGGTTCTCCTTCAGTGCCGACAGGTAGACGTTGGCGCCGTCCAGCGAGGCGCCGGCGCCGATGCGTGCGCCCAGCGCGTCGGCGGCATCGGCGAAGCCCAGCGCACCGAGCTTGCCTGCGCCTTCGTCGAGCATGCCCATGGTGAAGTTGGCGGTGCCCGGCTTGCGCCCCTGGTCGGCGGTGAAGCCACCCGGGAACTCGTAGCTGAACTGCACCACCGGGACGTCGTGGCGCTCGGCCAGGACCACCCGCGTGCCGTTCTTCAGCGTGGCGCGCTGCAGCTGCGGGAACTTCAGCTCCGGGAAGGTCGCGGTCTGCGGCACGCCCGCGCTGCGGTCGACCTGGGAGGGCAGCACGCGGTACTTCGGATCGACCGCCGGCACGTTGAACGGCGCCGGCTTGCCCGAGGGCAGCTCCTCCAGCGCCACGCGCTCGCCCGGCTCGACCACCAGGGTGTGGTCGCCCACGCCCAGCCACCTGGCGCCGACCGCCTTCAGGTCGGCGGCATTGGCGTTGCGGATGGTGGCCAGCGAAGTGCGGAAGCAGCCCGGGTCGCCTTCGTAGACGGCGCATTCGGCCAGCGCGTCGGCCTTGCCGCCGAAACCGCCGATGCGCTCGATGCCGCGGATGAAGCCGGCGCGGAACGCGGTCTTGGCGCGCGCCAGCTCATCGGCGCTCGGGCCTTCGGCCACCAGCTTCTTCAGTTCCTCGTCGATGACCGCCTCGACCCTGGCCGGGTCCACGCCCTGCTTGACCGTAGCCATGATGATGAAGTTCGAGCCCAGCTGCGATGGACCGACCATGGTGCCGATGTTGTCCACCAGCTTGTCCTGGTGCAGCAGCCGCTGGTCCAGGCGCGAGGACTTGGCCCCGCCCAGCACCTGGGCGAAGAGCTGCAGCTGGTCGATGTCGGTGGTGCCGACCTGGGCCACGTTCCAGGCGCGGTAGATGCGCGCCTGCGGCACCTTGTCGGTCATCACCTCGCGGGTGGAGGCCGCGCGCTGGGCCACGTCGACCTTGGGCTGGGCCATGGTCGGGCCGGCCGGGATGTCGCCGAAGTAGCGGGCGACCTTCTCCCTGGCGGTGGCCACGTCGATGTCGCCGGCCAGCACCAGCACCGCGTTGTTCGGGCCGTACCAGGTCTTGAACCAGGTCTTCACGTCGTCCAGCGAGGCGGCGTTGAGATCGTTCATCGAGCCGATCACGCCGTGGTGGTACGGGTGGCTGGCCGGGTACAGGGCGCGGGTCAGCTTGTCCCACACCTGGCCGTAGGGCTGGTTCTCGCCCTGGCGCTTCTCGTTCTGCACCACGCCGCGCTGCTCGTCGAGCGCGGCCTGGTCGATCGCGCCGACCAGGTGGCCCATGCGGTCGGACTCCATCCACAGCGCCATGTCCAGCGCGGTGGTCGGCACGTTCTGGAAGTAGTTGGTGCGGTCGGTGTTGGTCGTGCCGTTCTGGTCGGTGGCGCCGACCTGCTTGAAGGGCTCGAAGAACTCGCCATGGTGGTTCTCGCTGCCCTGGAACATCAGGTGCTCGAACAGGTGCGCGAAACCGGTGCGGCCGGACGGCTCGTCCTTGGCGCCGACGTGGTACCAGATGTTGACCGCCACGATCGGCGCCTTGCGGTCGGTGTGCACCACCACGCGCAGGCCGTTGGGCAGGGTGAACTCCTCGAACGGGATATCCACCGCCGGCGCGGCGGCCGGGGCCTTCGCCGCGGCGGTCAGCGGCGCGCCGGCGAATCCGCCAAGGGCGAGGCCGAGCGCGGCGGCGAGAAGGGCGGTCCTGGGTGTTGCTGCGTTCATCCCACTTTCCTTGAGCAATGAATGTGAACGCTGATCCTAACCGGCATGCCACCGGACGGCATACGCCATGCGTCATGGGTGACAGCCGCCCAGGCACGTCTTTATTGCCGGTCGCCGACGCATCGCTTGCCTGCGCCACACCTCTTCCTTCCGGGCGACGCATTCCCTTCGCCGGCAATGAACCATCAACACGCCCATGGCCGCTCCGCTGTCCGCGGACGCCGGCCGCTGGCCACACCGTCCGGACAGCGGACACTCCGGCGATGAGAAATATCCTTGAAAATCAAAATGATGCGATTGGCACGCATCCTGCTTGAGTAATACCAGCAACCAGCCACAACCGAAGCAATAATGACTTTACGCTGAACAAATCGAAGGAAAGCAAAAAATCCCTTGCATCTCGAGATTTGGTGTATTACTTTACTACCACACCACCGTTCACACACACCAAGCAGGCCCGCCATGAACACCAAAACCTTCGCCATCGCCCTCGTCCTCGCCGCCGGTTTTGCCGCCTCCGCGCATGCCGCCAATATCGTCACCCTGGAAACCGTGCAGGTGCGTCCTTCCGCTGACCAGCTGGCCCAGGCCGAACTCGAGCGCAGCAGCGCCATCCCGACCCTGTCCTCGGTGCAGGTGCGCCCGACCGCCGGCCAGATCGTCGAACTGGCTGCCGAGCAGGCTGCCGCCCAGCTCGCCGCGCACACCCCGGTGGCGATCGGTGCCAGCATCGGCCAGTGGATGGTCTCGCTGCCGGCCATCACCGTTCGCCCGGACGCCCAGCAGATCAAGACGCTGGCCGCCGATCTGGCCACCGACACCCTGGGCCAGGTCGCCAACGGGATGGTCGCCAAGTGAGTCGTCGTCCCGATCCGGACCTGTCCGTGCCGCCCCTGCACGACGCGCGGCCTGCACCATCGCCCGCCATTGGCCTCAGCGGCGCGGACAGGTTCTAACGAGACAACCACGGCGTAAACTCCGCCGATGACCGCTCCTCCCGTTTTCCATGTACTGCTGTACCAGCCCGAGATCCCGCCCAATACCGGCAACGTGATCCGGCTCTGCGCCAACACCGGCGCCCGGCTCCACCTGATCGAACCGCTCGGCTTCGACCTCAGCGACAGGCAGCTCAAGCGGGCCGGCCTGGATTACCACGAGTACGCGCGCATGCAGGTCCACCCGGACCTGGACACCGCGCTGGCGCGCATCGCGCCCAACCGCCTGTTCGCCATGAGCACCCGCGCCAGCGTGCGCTACGACACGGTGCACTTCGCCGATGGCGATGCCTTCCTGTTCGGCCCGGAAACGCGCGGCCTGCCGCAGGACCTGCTCGACAACCTGCCCGCCGGCCACCGCCTGCGCCTGCCGATGCAGCCGGACAACCGCAGCCTCAACCTGTCCAATTCGGTCGCCGTGGTCGTGTTCGAGGCATGGCGCCAGCATGGATTTCCCGGCGGCCAGTGAAGCAAGGGCATGGCGACAGGTAGCGCTGGACAGGCCTGCATCAGTATGCTCGGCAACCCCCGCATACCAATGCGCCAACCACCGGAAGGATGATGCTGCGTATCGCTATTGCCACAGGACTGCTTGGACTCGCCTTCACCGGCCAGATCCATGCGGCTTCAACGAATCCGATGATCGACGCGGGCAAGCCACTGGCTCCGCAGATCGATCGCATACAGACCGAACTGGCGGACAACAAGACCTACAGCGAGCTTAAGCAGGCAGACCGTGCCCAGGTCGTCGATGCGCTTTCGCGGATCCGCGGGAAGCTTGGCGACGACGGCGTGCTGCCCTCGCTGGACCCGGCCGCCCAGGCGGAAGTCGCCAGCGACCAGACGCTGGTCAATACCATTCTCGCCAAGGCCAAGGCAGACAGCCGGCTCATCTGCCGCCGCGAGACGGCAATTGGCAGCAACCGCGCCCAGACCGTCTGCATGACCGTGGCCGAGCGCGCGGCGATGCGCGAACAGACCATGGATGTGATGCGCAAGACCGGCATCAGCCAGCCGGAAAACCGGCCCTGAACCTCCGACGGCTGCGGGCTCACCCGCAGCC
>NZ_JASCOS010000105.1:0-12155 GCF_029959705.1 Stenotrophomonas sp. PS02297
GGCGGCGGGGGGCCCGCCGCGAGCGACCGCAGGGGCCCCGCCCCACCCGGCCGGGGGGGGCGCGGCGCGCCGACACGTTGCCAGCCCAGCTGCAGGGCGGGCAGGCGCAACTGGCACTGGCCGAAGGCGAGAAGCGGCAGGTGCGGCCGGATCCCGGGCCCGCCACGTACCGCGCCGATGCCGACGGCGGCCGCCAAGCGTGCGGTGTTCAACGTCACTCCGCACAGGGACCGGGCAAGCATGCAGCGCCTGGCCGTCAGCGCTGCCGGGCGCTGCGAAGGCGGCGCATCGCCTGCGTCGCCCCGTCGCGGCACTGGCCGTGCGCCGCGCTAGTGGAAATCCCGCGAGCGGGTCTGCAGGTCGCCCAGCAAGTGGCTGAGGTCGTGCAGGTCGCGGGCGATCAGGTGCTGCACGCCGTCCACCTGTTCCCAGCGCCCGCGCACCGCCATCAGCCGCGCGCCCAGCAGCACCTTGCGCCGGCGCGCGGCCAGGTCCTGCCACACCACCACGTTGAGCGGGCCGTGTTCGTCCTCGAGGGTGACGAACACCGTGCCCTTGGCCGTGCCCGGGCGTTGCCGCTGCACGACGATGCCGGCCACGTGCGCGCCGCGACCGTGCGGCAGCTGCCGGACCTGGGCGATGTCGAGCACGCGCTCGCGCCGCAGCCGCGCGCGCAGCAGCGACAGCGGGTGTTCGCCGAGGGTGAGGCCGAGCGTGCGGTAGTCGGCCAGCGCGTCCTCCCCGGTCGAGGGCGCCGGCAGCACGACGGCGTCCTCGTCGGGACTGCCGGGCAGCAGCGGCCGCTGGCGCTCGATGCCGGCCACTTCCCAGCGCGCGGCGTGACGGTGCCCGGCCAGTGCCTGCAGCGCGCCGGCCTCGGCCAGCGCGCGCCGCACCCGGTCGTCGAGGTTGGCGCGCAGGCACAGGTCGCGCACGTCGGCGAACGGACGCCGGGCGCGTGCGGCGACGATGGCCGACGCCGCGGCTTCCGACAGCCCGGCCACCTGGCGCAGGCCCAGGCGGAGGGCCGCCTGTCCTGCGTCGTCGTCCTTGCCGCGGCGCATCCGCCCGCCTTCCAGGGTGTTGTCCCATCCGCTGCAGGTCACGTCCACCGGCCGCACCTCCACGCCGCGGCGTCCACCGCGACCATCGCGGCGCGCGTCCTGCACGATCTCGCTGGGCGAATAGAAGCCCATCGGCTGCGCGTTGAGCAGGGCGCAGGCGAAGGCCGCCGGCTCGTGGCGCTTGAGCCAGCTGCTGATGTAGACCAGCTTGGCGAACGAGGCGGCATGGCTCTGCGGAAACCCGTAGGAACCGAAACCCTTGATCTGCTCGAAGATCTGGTCGATGAATTCGTCGGAATAATCATTGCCCCGCATCCGCTCTCGGATGCGGACGCGATGCGGTTCCATGTCGCCGCCCCGGCCCCAGGCCGCCATCGAGCGACGCAGGACATCGGCCTCGCTGGGGGTGTAATCGGCGGCGATGATGACCAGCTCCATCACCTGTTCCTGGAACAGCGGAATGCCGCAGGTGCGCCCGAGGATTTCCTTCAGCGCCTCCGGACAGGTCGCCTCCTCCTTGCCCTGCCGCCGCCGCAGGTAGGGATGCACCATGCCGCCCTGGATCGGCCCCGGTCGCACGATCGCCACCTCGATCACCAGGTCGTAGAAACAGCGGGGCTTGAGCCGCGGCAGCATGCTCATCTGCGCGCGCGATTCGATCTGGAACACGCCCACGGTGTCGGCGGCCTCGATCATGTCGTAGGTGTCGGAGTCGACGGCAGGCGCTGCCAGATCGATACGGTAGCCGCGGTGGCGCTCCACCAGCGCCAGCGCCTTGCGGATGCAGGTCAGCATGCCCAGCGCCAGGCAGTCGACCTTGAGCAGCTTCATCGTCTCCAGGTCGTCCTTGTCCCACTGGATGATGGTGCGCCCGTCCATCGCCGCGTTCTCCACCGGCACCACGCTGGACAGCGGCGCATCGCTGATCACGAAGCCACCCACGTGCTGGGACAGGTGGCGCGGATGGCCGCACAGCTGCGCGGTGACCGCCATCAACCGCCGGATCAGCGGATTGTCCGGATCGAAGCCGGTCTCGCGCAGCCGCTGCGCCATCGGCACTTCGCCATTGCCCCAACCCTGGCATCCGGCCAGCAGCGCGATCTGGTCCGGCGGCAGGCCGAAGGCGCGGGCCACGTCGCGCACCGCGCTCTTGCCGCGGTAGCGGATCACCGTGGCCGCCAGCGCGGCGCGGTGGCGGCCGTATTTTCCGTAGACGTACTGCAGCACTTCCTCGCGCCGCTCGTGCTCGAAGTCCACGTCGATGTCCGGCGGCTCGTCGCGCTCGCGCGACAGGAAACGCGCCATCAGCAGCCGGCTTTCGGCCGGATTCACCACGGTGATGCCCAGCGCGAAGCACACCGCCGAGTTGGCCGAGGAACCGCGGCCCTGGCACAGGATGCCGCGCTCTTTGGCGAAACGCACGATGTCCTGCACGGTCAGGAAGAAGGCCTCGTACTGCTTGTAGGCGATCAGCTCCAGCTCGTCCTCGATCTGCCGGGCGACATCGGGCGGCGTTCCCTCCGGCCAGCGTTCGCGCATGCCGCGTCCGGTCAACTCGCGCAGCCAGCTGGTGGGCGTATGCCCGGCGGGCACCAGCTCGGTGGGGTACCGGTACTGCAGCTGGCTCATGTCGAAGCTGCAGCGGCGCGCCAGCCGCACCGCGTTGTCCAGCAGCGCGGGCGGATGGATGTTGCCCAGTGCGCGGCGGGTGCGCAGGTGGCGCTCGCCGTTGCGGAACAGGTGCGCGCCGCAGTCGGCCAGCGGCAGGTTGTGGCGGATGGCGGTCATCGTGTCCTGCAGCATGCGGCGGCGGCGCACGTCCATGTGCACGTCGCCGCTGGCCAGCGGCGTCATCCGCAAGGCCCCGGCCAGTGCCAGCAGCCGCTGCAGCCGCGCGTCGTCGTCCTGCTCGCGGTGCAGCTCCACCGCCAGGTGCGCATGCGCGCCGAACCACGCCTGCAGCCAGCGGCCCTGCTCCTCCTGCGGCTCCGCACCCGGCAGCCACAGCGCGAACAGGCCAGAGGCCTCCGGATCGATGCCTTCCAGCACCGCTTCCACATCGGAACGCCCGAGCAGGTAATCGCCCTTGCCGGCAGCGCGGCGGCCGCGGGTGATCAGTTCGCACAGCCGTGCATAGCCGGCGGCGGTTTCCACCAGCAACACGCAGCGCAGCCCACACGCCAGGGCGAATTCGCTGCCGACCACCAGCTTCACGCCGCTGGCGCGCGCCGCTTCCCAGGCGCGCACGATGCCGGCCAGCGAACACTCGTCGGTGATCGCCAGCGCTTCGTAGCCGCAGTCGCGCGCGCGCGCGAACAGCTCCTCGGCGCTGGTCGCGCCGCGCAGGAAGGAGAAGTCGGACAGGCAGTGCAGTTCGGCGTAGGCCGGCAGGTTTTCCTCGCCGGGCGCGCCGTCGTTGGCGGCTTCGCGGCCCAGCCGCTGCGCCACTTCCCAGGCGCGCGGCGCGCGGGTGCCGGCATGCGAGTCGCGCGCTTCGCGTCGGCTCACGCGAACCACCCGTGCAGCATCCAGCCGCCCCGCTCGCCCGGCGGTGCGAATGCCCAGGCGCGCTGGCCCTGCGAGGTTTCCAGCACGTAGTAGTCGCGGCGCGCGTCGTCGCCGTCCCACCAGCCGCTTTCCAGCCGCTCCGGGCCGGACACGATGCGCGGGCGCGGATCGCGCAGCGGCACCGGCTGCGGCAACAGCCACGCCGGACGCGGCGGCAGCCCCGGGGCCGCGTCGCCGCCGCGGCCTTCGTCACCCTGCAGCGGCCGCCAGGCGCGTTCCGGGCGCGGATCGGTAGTCGGCGTAATCCGATGCACTGCCGTATCGCCCAGCCGCGCACGCAGCCGCTCGCGCAGCTGCGGCCATGGCTGCTGCTGGCGCGTGCGCGGATCGAACAGGTCGCGCGAGGCGGGCACGAACGGCGGCAGCTCGCGCGCCAGCAGGCGCAGCGCGACCACCGGCTGGCCGATCCGCACCTGCTCCAGGCGGTTGCGCACCAGCTCGAACAGCAGCGCCGGCTCGCGCTCGGCGGCCAGCAGCCCCACCGCCACGTCGCTGTGGCCCTGCTCGTGCTCCAGCCGCAGCACGAAACGCTGCACACCGCCGTCGCGCACCGACAGGTAGGTGCACAGGTCACCGACCAGGCGGCGCAGCGGGAACAGCAGCGCGGTATGGCTCTCGACCTCGTAGCCCAGTTCCAGGCGCGCGTCGAAGTGATCCGGCGGCGCGTAGTACGCCAGCGGGTCGTCGGCCTGGCCGTAGAGGCGGTCCAGGTGTTCCAGCAGCGGCAGGCCGAAGCGGCGGCGCAGGGCGTCGCGCGGCAGCGCGCGCAGCGTGCGCAGGTCGCCGATGCCCATGTGCCGCAGGCGCTCGCCGCCATCCTCCGGCAACCGCGCGCGGCGCACCGGCACGCGGTCCAGCAGGGCCGCCATCGCCGCCGGCTGCGTCACCGCCAGGCCGTCGCGCAGGCCGGCCAGCACCTGCGCGGCGCGCGGGATCGGCGCCAGCCCGATGCGGTGGCTGAAGCCCAGCAGCTCCAGTTCCTCGCGCAGCCGCGCCTCGATGCGCGGCCAGGGCCCGAGCAGGGCGAAGCTGGCGCGCACTTCCAGCACGATGCAGCCGGGCCACTGCGCGCTGACCAGCGAACTGTGCCGGTAGGCCCAGGCGGCGAGGAAACGCTGCCAGCGCTGTTCGGCCTGCGGATCGTGTTCGACCAAGGCCAGCCCGGGCAGCAGTGCGTGCGCGGCGGTCAGGCGCATGCCGGCCTGCACGCCGGCCGCGGCCGCGGCGGCGTTGACCGCCTGCAGGGTGCGCAGCTGCGCCGGGCCGGTGACCAGCGCCAGCGGCGCCTGCGGATCAGGACAACGGCGCAGGACGGCGTCCAGCGCCAGCTGCGGCAACAGTACACAGGCCCAGAGCATGGCCGCGCCTCAGCGCGTGGCCAGGGCGAAGGCGCGCGCCGGCGCCGGACCGCCACGACATTTGCGCACCTGCCAGGCGCTGCCGCCGTGCAGGTCGCGCACCGCCTCCAGGCGCAGCGCGGCCGGCGAGGGATTGGCCGCATGGCGGCGGTCGCGCAGGGCGAAGCCCAGGCACCGGCCGCTGTCGGCCGCCACCTGCAGCCGCCGCAGCGCCTGCGCATCGGCGTGCAGCGGCCAGCCCAGCACCGCGGCGCAGGCGCCGCTGCGCAGGCATTGCTCGAACGCCCACAGCGCATCGCGCGGCGTGGCCTGCACGATCTCCAGCCGTTCCAGCGCCACGCCGGCGGCCTGCCAGGCCGGGGCATAGGGCACATAAGGCGGCGCCACCACCGCCACCGTCGCGCCGGCCTCGCTCAGCCGCGCCAGGGTCGGCAGCAGCAGGGCCAGTTCGCCCACGCCATCGGCCGGCAGCAGCAGTTCGGTCAGCGCATGCCGCGGCCAGCCGCCCTGCGGCAGCAGCGCATCGAGCGCGGCATGGCCGGTGGGCTCGCCCAGCGCCGTGGCCGACGCACGCCCGGCATGCCACAGCGTCTGCGCGGCCAGCAGGCTGTCGAGGGCGACCACCGTGCCCATTCAACCCGGGCGTACCAGCCCGCAGTAAACGCCTTCGATGGCGAAGTCCTGCCCCGGCCGCACCTCGATCGGCGCATGCGCGCGGTTGCGCGGCAGCAGGCGGATGCGCTTTGGCCCGCGCTGCAGGCGCTTGATGGTCAGTTCGCCATCCACGCGCGCCACCACGGTCTGGCCGTCGCGCGCCTCAGGCGTGCGCTGCACCCCGACCAGATCGCCATCGAGGATGCCGTCGTCGATCATCGAATCGCCCTGCACCCGCAGCAGGTAGTCCGGGCGCAGCGCGAACAGCCGCCGGTCCAGCCAGAACTGCTGGTCCAGGCCGACGTCGGCGCCGATCGGCTGGCCCGCGGCCACCCGTCCCAGTACCGGCAGCGGCAGCAGGTCGGCATCGCCGCCGGGCAGGCGCAGGCCACGCTTGCGCCCCGGCACCTGCTCCAGCAGGCCCTCGGCCAGCAGCGCCTGCACATGCTTCTGCGCGGCGTTGCGCGAGGAAAAGCCGAACGCCGCGGCGATCTCGGCCAGGCTGGGCGCGCGCCCGGCCGCCAGCTCCCCGCGCAGGAAGGCGAGGACGGCGGCGCGTTGCGGTGGCAGGTCGGCGGGGATCATGGGTGTACATTTGTACACCCATCGCGTTGCCGGGGCCAGTGGCGGGCGCGAAGTTCCGCCGCCACGGACGACGGCAACAAAAAAGCCGGAATCGCTGCAGGCGCTCCGGCTTTCTTCGTTGGCTTTGTCGATGGTGCAACTGCACTCGAAGGATGAGTGCCGCGCCTGCATGCAGCAACGTGCGCGGCGCCAAGCACCCGGGCGCCATGAGCGGGCGCTGTGAGCGAAGGCGGGAAATCACGCGATACGCCATCCAGAGATGGCGCGCCCGGAGGGATTCGAACCCCCGACCAATGGCTTCGGAAGCCACTACTCTATCCGGCTGAGCTACGGGCGCGTTGTGTGTCGCAGCGGGAGCGCATGGCTCCCTGCCGACCGGCGCTGCCGGGCGGAGGCGCATTCTAACGGCAAATGCATGCGCAGGTCTGCCCCCGCCGCAACGGCGCGCCGGGCACGGCTGGTAACCTGTGCGCATGGGTTACGAACGATACGAACAAGAGCCGGCGCCCACGCCCTCGCGGCTGGCCAGCTACTGGAAACTGATGCGCGCCGACCGCCCGATCGGCACCCTGCTGCTGCTGTGGCCGACGTGGTGGGCGCTGTGGCTGGCCTCCGGAGGGTTGCCGCCGCTGTGGACGCTGTTCGTGTTCACCGCCGGCGTGTGGCTGACCCGCTCGGCCGGCTGCGTGATCAACGACTACGCCGACCGCTGGCTGGACCCGCACGTCAAGCGCACCAAGGATCGCCCGCTGGCCACCGGCGCGGTCTCCGGGCGCCAGGCATTGGCACTGTTCGCCGGGCTGATGCTGGCCGCGTTCGCGCTGGTGCTGACCCTGAACGCATTGACCATCGGCCTGAGCTTCGTCGGCGTGTTCCTGGCCGCCACCTATCCCTACCTCAAGCGCTACACCCACCTGCCGCAGGTCTACCTGGGCATGGCCTTCGGCTGGGGCATCCCGATGGCCTTCGCCGCGGTGCAGGGCGAAGTGCCGCCGCTGGGCTGGGTGCTGTACGCGGCCAACATCCTGTGGTCCACCGCCTACGACACCTGGTACGCGATGGTCGACCGCGACGACGACCTGAAGGTCGGCTCGCATTCCACCGCCATCCTGTTCGGCGACCTGGACCTGGTGATCCAGGGCATCCTCTACGCGCTGTTCTTCGCCGCGATGGCGCTGGTCGGACAACGTGCCGGGCTCGGGACGATGTACTGGGCCGGGCTGGGCGTGGCCGCGGCGATGGTGGCATGGGAATTCTGGCTGTGCCGCCGGCGCGAGCGCGAGGCCTGCTTCCGCGCCTTCCTGCACAACAACTGGGTCGGGGCCGCGCTGTTCGCCGGCATCGTCGCCAGCCAGTACCTGGACTGACACGCAACGGCCCGCCCCATGGCGGGCCGCACGCTTGAACGACCGTGCCGCTGGCTCAGACGGCGGTCCTGCCCAGGCTGCGCAGGCGGAACGCGACCACGACCTGCAGCACGCCATAGACCAGCGCCATCGCACCGATCCACAGCGAGGTGACCATCAGCCCGCCCAGCGGATTGAGCGCGAACATCACGCCCAGCGCCACCGCCAGCAGGCCGCTGAGGATCAGCAGCCATTCGCCGCGGATGTGCCGGCGCACGCGGATGGCGAAGACGATGCGGTAGATGCCGCCCACCACCAGCCACGCTGCCAGGAACAGCAGCAGCACGCTCGCGGTGGCCAGCGGGTTGAGCAGGGCGAGCACGCCGAAGGCGATGGACACCAGCGCGTAGAACACCGCCCAGCCGCGCGATACCGGCGCCGAGCCGCCGATGACTGCGGCCAGCGCCACCACGCCTTCGACGATCGCCATCACGCCCAGCCACATCGCCAGCACCGCCGCGGTGCGCACCGGCGCCATCAGCGCCAGAACGCCGAAGGCCACCGCGAACAGGCCGAACAGCAGCACCACCCACCAGTGGCGGGACAGCGCGCCGAACAACGCGCCGGACGGGAAATTCGGGTTGCCACTCATCTCATCGCTCCTTGCAGTGATCGTAGGGATTGCCGCTACCGACCGAGCATAGGCAGCGGGACGTCATCCCGCCGTGTTCACGGTACCCGCGCGCAGACCCAGGCATCGACCCGCGCCACGCCGGCCCGGCGCAGCGCGCGGGCGGCGGCCTGCAGGGTGGCGCCGGTGGTCATCACGTCGTCGACCAGGGCCACGTGCGCCGGCAGCGTTCCGCGGGCGGCGAAGGCCGCGCGCAGGTTGCGGCGGCGGGCGGCCGCGTCCAGTTCCGACTGCGCCGCGGTGGCGCGGGTACGGCGCAGCCCGGCCAGCATCGGCAGGCGCAGCGCGCGGGCCAGCGGCCGCGCCAGTTCCAGCGCCTGGTCGTAGCCGCGCCGGCGCAGGCGCGACAGGTGCAGCGGCACCGGCACCAGGGCCTGCGGCCGCTCGACGGCCGCCAGCTGCGCGTGCATCAGCTGCGCCAGCAGGCGTCCGGCGGCAAGATCGCCGTGGAACTTGAAGCGGCGCAGCAGCCCATCCATCGGCGCCGCATACAGGAAGGCGGCATGGACTTCCGTCAGCGGCGAGCACCCCGAACGGCAGGCACCGCACAACGCACCGCCCGGCTCGGTGGCCGGCAACGGCAGGGCGCAGCCACGGCAGGCGCTTTCCAGCCACGGCAGGGCGGCGGCGCAGGCCGGGCACAGATCGCGCCCGGGCTGGCCCGGTTCCCCGCATACAAGGCAGACAGGCGGGAACAGCAGGTCGGACAGCCGCCCGCCCACCCTGTAAACCCAACCGGAAAGCGATTTGTTGACAGTGGCGTGCATGCTCACCAGACTGCCCCGCTTCCGTTGCCCGATCTGTCAGGAAACACCCATGTCTGCCGTCATCCGCCACGACTGGAGCCGCGAGGAACTGCTGGCGCTGTTCGACCTGCCCTTCCCCGAACTGCTGTTCCGCGCCGCCAGCGTGCACCGCGAGCATTTCGACCCGGCCCAGGTGCAGGTCTCCACCCTGCTGTCGGTCAAGACCGGCGGCTGCCCGGAAGACTGCGCCTATTGCCCGCAGGCGCAGCGCTACGACACCGGCGTGGACGCGCAGAAACTGATGGACACCGACAGCGTGGTCGCCCGCGCCCGCGCCGCCAAGCAGGCCGGCGCCTCGCGCTTCTGCATGGGCGCGGCGTGGCGCTCGCCCAAGGACCGCGACATCCCCAAGGTGGCGGCGATGATCCGCGAGGTGAAGGCGCTGGGCCTGGAGACCTGCGCCACCCTGGGCATGCTCGAAGGCCACCAGGCCCGCGCGCTCAAGGACGCCGGGCTGGACTACTACAACCACAACCTCGACACCGCGCCGGACTACTACGACTCGATCATCCACACCCGCCAGTACCAGGACCGGCTCGATACGCTCGAACACGTGCGCAACGCCGGCCTGAAGACCTGCTGTGGCGGCATCGTCGGCATGGGCGAGACCCGCGAGCACCGCGCCGGCCTGCTGCTGGCGCTGGCCAACCTGCCGGCGCACCCGGATTCGGTGCCGATCAACCGCCTGGTGCAGGTCGCCGGTACGCCGCTGCACGGCAGCGCCGAACTGGATCCGTTCGAGTTCGTTCGCATGATCGCGGTGGCGCGCATCGCGATGCCGCGCTCGATGGTGCGGCTGTCGGCCGGGCGCGAGAGCATGAGCGACGAACTGCAGGCGCTGTGCTTCGCCGCCGGCGCCAACTCCATCTTCTACGGCGAGAAGCTGCTGACCACCGGCAACCCGGACACGGCGCGCGACCAGGCGCTGTTCGCGCGGCTGGGCATCCGCCCGATGGAAGTGAACGTCGATGCCGACGACCACGACCATCCCGGCACGGTGCACCTGGACATCGCCCCGCAGTGTGGCTGCGCGGCCTGACCGCAGGAGCGCCGCTCGCTGCGCGATGAGGCTTTTCCGGTAGAGCCCCTCGCGCGCCAAGCAGCGTTCCTGCACCAAACCCGCCCCGCAAGCGGTTCCACCGGCAACCGGTTACGCTAGCCGCCCACCCGCCCATGAACTGACGCCATGGCCCGCCCCGACCTCCTTGCCCGCCTGCAGGACCAGCGCAAGCTACGCGAAGCGCAGGGGCGCATCCGCGTCCGCCGCAGCGTCGCCCGCCGCGACGGCGTGCGCCTGGACGTCGGCGGCAAGTGGCTCACCGGCTTCTGCAGCAACGATTACCTGGGCCTGTCGCAGCAGTTCGAAGTGGTCGCCGCGCTGCAGGACGCCGCCGGCCGCGAAGGCGCCGGCAGCACCGCCTCGCACCTGGTCTGCGGCCACCATGTGCTGCACGAGCAACTGGAACGCGAGATGGCCGACTGGCTCGGTTATCCGCGCGCACTGTTGTTCGACAGCGGCTTCATGGCCAACCTCGCCGTGCAGCAGGCGCTGCTGTCCGAGGACAGCGACGTCTGCGTACAGGACCGCCTCAACCACGCCAGCCTGCTCGATGCCACGCGCCTGGCCGGCTGCCGCCTGCGCCGCTATCCCCACCTGGACAGCGAAGGCGCCATGCGCCAGCTGAAGAACGCCGCCGACGGCGCGGCCATGCTCGCCACCGATGGCGTGTTCAGCATGGACGGCGACATCGCTCCGCTGCGCTCGCTGTCGCTGGTGGCGCGCATGCAGGAAGCGCTGTTCTATGTCGACGATGCGCACGGCATCGGCGTGGTCGGCGAACACGGCCGCGGCTGCGTGGCCGACGCCGGGCTGGGCGTGAACGAAGTGCCGCTGCAGCTGGCCACGCTGGGCAAGGCGCTGGGCGGCCATGGCGCGGTGGTGCTGGGCGAGGAAAGCCTGATCCAGCACCTGGCCGAAACCGCGCGCCCCTACATCTACACCACCGCGCTGCCACCGGCGCAGGCCGCCGCCTCGCTGGCGGCGGTGAAGCTGGCGCGCCGCGACCACTGGCGCCGCGAGAAGCTGGTCGAGCTGATCGCTGCTTTCCGCGATGGCGCGCGCCGCAACGGGCTGGAACTGATGCCTTCGGAAACGCCGATCCAGCCCCTGCTGTGCGGCGACGAGGCCACGGTGATGGCGCTGGGCGCCGCGCTGGAGCAGTCCGGCTTCCTGGTCGGCGCGATCCGCCCGCCGACCGTACCCGAAGGCAAGGCGCGGCTGCGCATCACGCTCTCGGCGCTGCACACTATCGAGCAGGTCAAGGCGCTGGTCGATGCCACCGCCCGTGCGCGCGACCTGCTGTCCTACGAGCAGTCGCTGAACACCGTCAGCGCCTGAAGCACATCGTCCACGCATGCATATCGACGTCACCGGCACCGGCCCGGCATTGGTCCTGATCCACGGCTGGGCGCTGCATGGCGGCATCTTCGCGCCGCTGGTGGAGCGCCTGTCGCCACGATTCCAGCTGCACGTGGTGGACCTGCCCGGCCACGGCTTCAGCCGCGACGACACCACCCCGCTGCGCCTGCCTTACCTGGTCAACGCCATCGCCGCCGCCACGCCGCCGGCGGTGTGGTGCGGCTGGTCGCTGGGCGGGCTGGTGGCGCTGCACGCCGCGGCCACGCTGCCGCAGGTGCGCGGGCTGGCGATGCTCGCCGCCACGCCGCGCTTCGTGCGCGATGCCGACTGGCCCGACGCAGTGGACCGCAGCGTGTTCGAGCAGTTCGGCCAGGACCTGGAGCAGGATTACCGCGGCACGCTGGAACGCTTCCTGGCGCTGGACGTTATGGGCTCGCAGCACGCGCGCAGCGAACTGCGCGCCCTGCGCGATGCCCTGGTCGAGCGCGGCGAACCGGCGCCGCGCGCCCTGCACGAAGGCCTCGCCCTGCTCGACCGCAGCGACCTGCGCGGCGCCCTGCCCGGCCTGCGCACGCCCGGCCTGTGGATCGGCGGCCAGCGCGACCGGCTGGTCCCCGCCAAGGCCATGCACAGCGCCGCGGCGCTGGCGCCCGGCGGGCCGCCC
>NZ_JASCOS010000106.1:0-12100 GCF_029959705.1 Stenotrophomonas sp. PS02297
CCGGGCGATGCCCGGGGCGCTTTCCCGGCGACGCCCCAGCGGGGCGTTGCCCCGCTCTACACGGGACAGGGTTCTGTAGCGCCGGGCAGCGCCCGGCGGAGCTTTCCCGGTGAGGCCCCAGCGGGGCGTTGCCCCGCTCTACACGGGACAGGGTTCTGTAGCGCCGGGCAGCGCCCGGCGAAGCTTTCCCGGTGAAGCCCCCAGCGGGGCGTTGCCCCGCTCTGCACGGGACAGGGTTCTGTAGCGCCGGGCAGCGCCCGGCGGAGCTTTCCCGGTGAAGCCCCAGCGGGGCGTTGCCCCGCTCTACGGGGTCAATGCAGCTGGGGGCGCTCGCCGCCCAGGTCGATCAGGCGTTCGCGCATCTGCGCCGCGTCGGCGGCGTCCGGCTCCAGCCGCAGGTATTGCGAAAGGTCGGCGCGGGCGCCGGCCAGGTGTTGCAGCCGCAGGTAGGCCAGGCCGCGGTCGCGCAGTGCTTCGGTCTGTTCGGGGGCGAGCTTGAGGATGCGGTCGGCGCTGCGCGCGGCGCGATCCCATTCCTCGCGTTCGGCGTAGACGCCGTAGAGATTGCGCAGCATGCGCATCAGGATCGCGCGCGCCGGCGCCGGGTCCAGGATCTGCGCCAGCACCTGGTCGTCGGGCGTCTCGCCGCCGAGGTTGCTGCGCGCGCGCTCGCGCAGTTCGTCCACGCCCAGCGGGCGGCCGCCATTGAACGGGTCCATGACCAGCACCCCTTCCTCCACCGGCAGCCGCACCAGGAAGTGTCCGGGGAAGGAAATGCCTTCCAGCGGCAGGCCGAGCCGGCGCGAGACTTCCATCTGCACCAGGGCCAGCGAGATCGGGTTGCCGAGCCGGCGCGTGACCACCTCGTTGAGGTAGCTGTTGCGCGGGTCGTAGTAGGCGTCGTGGTTGCCGCTGTAGCCCAGTTCGTTGAACAGGTGGTGGTTGATGGCGGCCACCTTCAGCGGCCACTCGGCGATGGCGTCCACCTCCACCCGCAGGTGGTCGGCATGGGCCTGCAGCAGCCGGTCGTAGCGGGCCGGGTCCAGTTCCGGGTATTCGTCGCGTGCGATCAGCAGCGCGGTGGGCAGCAGGGGCAGCGCGTCGTCGGCCAGTTCGGCCAGCGCGTCCCAGTGCGGCAGGGTGAGGCGTGTGTCGGACATGGCTCAAGACTGGCGGCAAAGCGCGGCCGGTTCAAGGCATGGCGCTGCGGGCGGTGCAGGGGCCTTTCGCGGACGCGCCGGTGGTCGGTCGCAGCGCGCGAACGGAGCCGGTCGCGGCGGGCGTGGCCAGCGCTGCAGCGGGTAATCCGGCGATGGCCTCGAATAATATTCACGCTCGTGTGAGTGAGTGTTGACATCGGCCCCCGCCAGCCCGCAGTATCCGGTTCGAAGCGTCTTGCTGAGTCAGCACTCTGGGAGGGGGTCTGTGTATGGGAAGTCGTACGTTTGCAGTTGCATCAATGGCCGCATTGCTCGCGATGCCGGTATCCGTTCTGGCGCAGGCCACGACGGCGGTGATCGAGAAGCAGGCCCGGGAAGGGAGCGAGCGGGAGACCGCCAAGGCCCATGAGCTGGATACCGTCATCGTCAGCGCCACGCGTCGCAGCGAGCCGCTGAAGGACGTGCCGCTGAGCGTGTCGGTGATGTCCCAGGAAGAGCTCGATGCCAAGGGTGTCGTCGGTTACGAAGGGCTGGCCTATGAAACGCCGGGCGTGATCCTCAACCGTGCCAGCGCAAACTTCAACAATTTCACCGCGCGCGGCATCGCCACCAACGGTTATGGCGCTGGCCTGCAGAGCACGGTGGCGATCTATATCGACGAACTGCCGATCTCGGCCAACGGCAACTCGACCATTCTCGACCCCAGTCTCTACGACGTGGAGCGGGTGGAGTTCCTGCGCGGGCCGCAGGGCACGCTGTTCGGTTCCGGCTCGCTGGCCGGCGCGCTGCGCATCCTGACCCATGCGCCGGATCCCAATGTGTTCGAGGGATCGGCGCTGGTCGACCTCGGCGTCACCGGTTCCGGCGCGCTGCGCCAGCGCTACAACGCGATGCTGAACATCCCGCTGGCCGAGGACACGATGGCGCTGCGCGTGGTCGGTTTCTCGCGCAATGAAGACGGCTACATCGACAACGTCGGTACCGGTGTCAAGAACGCCAACTCGCTCAAGAGCTGGGGCGGCCGCGCCACCCTGCTGTGGGAGCCGACCGACCGCCTTTCGGCGCAGATGCGGCTCTCGCGCGAGGAAAGCACGCCGGAGGATTCGTCCCTGGTCAATCCGGACCTGGGCAAGGACAAGCGCCGCTCGGACCGGCCGGACAAGTTCACCGGCACGATGACCAACTACAACCTCACCCTGGGTTACCAGTTCGATGGGGTGAAGCTGACCAGTTCCTCGACCTGGTCGGACTACAAGGCGCTGTTCAACGTCGATCTCGCCGGTACCTACAACCAGGCCCTGGCTTTCGCCCTGGACGGGCCGGGCGAGAACCGTACCTTCGTGCAGGAAGTGCGGCTGGTGTCCGACACCGACGGCCCGCTGGACTGGGTGCTGGGCGGCTTCCACTACAAGCGCGACCGCGACGTGTTCTTCGGTTACCGCTCCAATGAGCAGTACCTGGCGCAGAGCGGCATCACCGGCCTGCCCGACGAGTACTACCTGCGCTACCACACCTACGACGTGACCAGGGAACAGGCGCTGTTCGGCCAGCTGACCTGGCACTTCAGCGACGATGTCTGGGCGACCGCGGGGGTGCGCTACGGCAGCATCCAGGCGCAGGGCTTCACCCGCGAGGGCGGCTACAGCAGCGATTACCTGACGCTGGCCTACTACTGCAGCTTCTACGGCGTCTGCGGACTGCCGGTGACGATCACCCCGGTCGAGGCGGCCACTGGCGCCAAGGCGCGCGAGACCGGTCCGTCCTACCGGGTCAGCGCTTCGTGGCGGCCGGTTCCGTCGATCACCACCTATGCGGCGGTCGCCACCGGCTTCCGCGCGCCGGTGGTCAATGCCCGCGCCGGCTCGGCCAGCACCATGGATCCAGATGACCTGATCATTCCGTACGGTGCCGATTCGGACAAACTGACCAACTACGAGCTGGGCTTGAAGGGGCGCTGGCTGGACGGGCGCATGGCCGCCAACTTCGCGCTCTACTACATCGACTGGAGTGACATCCAGGTCCAGGCCAACCGCGTGTCCGACCAGGTGCAGTTCGCCACCAACATCGGCGGCGCCTACAGCCGCGGGCTGGAGTTCGAGCTGATGGCGATGCCGGCGATGGGCTGGACGCTCGCCCTCAACGGCGCGTTCAACCAGGCCCGGGTGGACCGGTTGACTCCGGCCGAGGCGGCGATGTCCGGCGCGGTCAAGGACGCACGCCTGTCGGGTCCGAAGTTCAGCGGTTCGGCCACGGCCAACTACAGCTTCGACCTGCCGCGCAACGCCCAGGGCAATGCCTCGCTGGCCGTGGCCCACGTCGGCGCCTACCCCAACGCGTTCCCCCATGTCCCCGGCCAGCCCGGCGTGGTCAGCCCGACGTTCGACTACACCCAGGCCCACACCGTGGTGAACGCGAGCGTGGCCGCGGCCTTCGGCACCACCACCGTCGGCCTGTACGTGGAGAACCTGTTCGACGACCGCTCGGTCAACTACGTGCATCCGGAGGCCTTCATCGACGGCCGCTACGGCGTAGTGCGGCCGCGTACGGTAGGCGTGCGCGTCGGGTACACGTTCTGATGGCCGGTGTCGTTCCGGCCCCCCCGGGCGCGCCAGCTGCGCGCCCGGGAGTGGCGGCCTGGCTGGTGCTGGCGGTGCTGTGCTTCGTCTATGTGCTGAACTTCCTGGACCGGCAGCTGCTGTCCATCCTGGCCAAGCCGATCCAGGACGAACTGGGGATCAGCGACGGCCAGCTTGGCCGTATCGGCGGCCTGTACTTCGCGATGTTCTACTGCATCCTGGCGATCCCGGTGGGCTGGCTGGCCGACCGTGCCAACCGGGTGCGGGTGCTGGCCTTCGCCTGCGCCCTGTGGAGCGCGGCCACCGCCGCCTGCGGGCTGGCCGCCAACTATCCGCAACTGGTGCTGGCGCGGATGACCGTGGGCGTCGGCGAGGCCGGCGGGGTGCCGCCGTCCTACGCGATCATCTCCGACTATTTCCCCTCGGGTACGCGCGGTACCGCACTGGGCCTGTTCAACCTCGGCCCGCCGATCGGGCAGGCGCTGGGCGTGGCCTTCGGGGCCTCGATCGCCGCCGCCTATTCCTGGCGGCTGGCTTTCGTGTGGGTCGGCGTGATCGGCATGGTCACCGCGGTGGGCGTGTGGGCATTCGTGCGCGAGCCGAAGAAGGGAGGGCTTGACCAGCCCGCCGACAGCGGCGATGCCGCCGCGGCGCTGGAGCCAAGGCCGGGCCTGGGCCAGACCTGCAGGGCGTTCTTCGCCAACCCGGTACTGCGCGGCATGGCGCTGGCCTGCGGCGCGACCCAGTTCGTCACCTACGGCATGATCAACTTCACCGTGCTGTTGCTGATGCGCGAGAAGGGCATGAGCCTGGAGGACGTGGCGCTGTGGTACGCGCTGGTGATCGGACTCGGCACGATGTCGGGCATGGTCCTGTCCGGGCGCCTGATCGACCGCCTGGCGCGGCGTTCCAGGACCGCCTACGCCTACCTGCCGGCCGTGGGCCTGATGCTGGCCTTGCCGTTATTCGTCGCTTTCGTCTGGGTGGACAGCTGGCGGCTGGCCTTATTGTTCCTGCTGCTGCCGACCGGGCTGAATTATTTCTACCTGTCGCCGGCGGTGACCCTGGTGCAGGAGGACGTGCGCCCGAACCAGCGCGTGCTGTCCGGCGCCTTGCTGTTGCTGGTGATGAACCTGATCGGTCTCGGCCTGGGGCCGACCTGGCTGGGCGCGGCCAGCGACTTCTTCCGCGCCAGCCATCCGCACAATTCGCTGCAGATGGCGTTCTACACGCTCATTCCGTTCTACGTGCTGGCCATCGCCCTGTTCCTGTGGCTGGCGCGCAGCATCCGTTGTCAGGCATTGCAGGAGGCAAATCCATGATCCGTACCCTCATCCGCGCGCTGGCCGTTTCCGCGGCGCTGTGCAGCGCGCAGGCCCTGGCGGCGCCGCAGGTCCAGGCCCCGGCCGGCACGCTGAAAGGCGAAGCGCTGGCCGACGGCATCCACGCTTTCCGCGGCATTCCCTATGCGCAGGCGCCGGTGGGCGCGCTGCGCTGGCGGCCGCCGGTGGCCGCCGCGGCGTGGAAGGGGGTGCGCGATGCCACCCGCTTCGGCCCGGCCTGCATCCAGCCGGCGCCGCGCCCGGGCAGCCTGTACGCGCCGGGCGAGCCGCTGCCGACCAGCGAGGATTGCCTGTCCTTGAACGTATGGGCGCCGGCCGACGCGAAGGACGCCCCGGTGTTCGTGTGGATCCATGGCGGCTCGCTGACCGGCGGCTCGGGCAGCGAACCGATGTACGACGGCGCGCGGCTGGCCGCCCAGGGCCTGGTGGTGGTGAGCATCAACTACCGCCTCGGCGTGCTGGGCTACCTGGCGCACCCGCAGCTCAGCGAGGAGTCGGCCGACGGCGTGTCCGGCAACTACGGCCTGCTCGACCAGATCCAGGCGCTGCGCTGGATCCAGCGCAACATCGGCGCTTTCGGCGGCAGTGCCGGCAATGTCACCATCGCCGGTGAATCGGCCGGCGCGCTGAGCGTCATGTACCTGATGGCCGCGCCCGACGCGCGCGGGCTGTTCCACAAGGCCGTCGCCCAGAGCGCCTACATGATCTCGACGCCGGCGCTGCGCACGGCCGTGCACGGCACCCCGGCGGCCGAGCAGTCCGGCCTCGAGCTCAGCCGCAAGATCGAAGTGCGCGGGCTGGCGCGCCTGCGCGCGATGGACGCGCAGGAGCTGACCGCCAAGGCGGCGGCCTCCGCGTTCCTGCCGCTGGCCAACGTCGACGGCAAGGTGCTGCCGCTGCAGCCGGTGGAGGCCTTCGACCGCGGCGAACAGGCGCCGGTGCCGATCCTGGCCGGCTACAACGATGGCGAGATCCGCTCGCTGCGCTTCCTGCTGCCGCCGGCACCGGCCGATGGCGCGGCCTACGCGGCCGAGATCCGCGCCCGCTACGGCGACCTGGCCGAGGCGATGCTGCAGCGCTATCCGGGCCAGGACCTGGACGCGGCCATGCTGGCGACCACGCGCGACGCGATGTACGGCTGGACCGCGGAACGGCTGGTGCGCAAGCAGACCGCGCTGGGCCAGCGCGCCTACCTGTACTACTGGGACCATGGCTACCCGACCGCCGACGCGGCTGGGCTGCATGCCTTCCACGCCGGCGAGCTGCCCTATCTGTTCGGCACGCTGCGCACGACGCCGCCGTGGTGGCCGCAGATCCCGGATACGGCGGCCGAGGCCAGCCTGTCCGCGGCGATGGCCGGCTATTGGGCGTCGTTCGCGCGCACCGGCATACCCGCCGCGACGGGCATGCCAGAATGGCCGGCCTTCGGCCAGGCGCAGGCCTACATGGCGTTCGGCGCCGTGCCGGTGCCCGGCGAGCATCTCAAGCCCGGCATGTACGAACTGGTGGAGACGGTGGTGTGCCGGCGCCGTGCGCACGGCGGCCTGCCGTGGCACTGGAACGTCGGTATCGTCGCGCCGCCGCTGCCGGAGGGAATGGCAGGATGTCCTTGATCCACGGCCAGATGCAGGACTTCGCGCTGACTCTGGACAAGTTCCTGGACCACGGCGCCAAGTGGCACCCCGATGTGGAAGTGGTCACCGCCGGCGGCGACGGCGCCGTGCAGCGGATCGGCTATGCCGCGCTGGCGCGGCGCTGCCGCAAGGCATCGGCGGCGCTGGTGGCCTTGGGCCTGGGCGCCGACGACTGCATCGCCACCCTGGCCTGGAACACGCAGGCGCATGTGGAAGCCTGGTTCGCGTCGATGGGCATGGGCGCGTTCTGCCATACCTTGAACCCGCGCCTGAGCGATGCGCACCTGGTGGACATGCTGCTGCAGTCGCGCGCGCGCGCGCTGCTGGTGTCGGCCGACCTGGCGCCGCTGGCGCGGCGCATCGCCGCGCGGGTAGCCACGCTGGAACACGTGCTGTCGATCGACGGCGACGCACTGGAGGGCGGCGGCACGCAGGTCGTCGCGCCGTTCGAAACGCTGGTCGAGCAGGCGCAGGGCCAGGTCCGGTGGGGCGGGTTCGACGAGCAGGCACCGTGCGGCTTGTGCTTCACCTCCGGTACCACCGGCGCGCCCAAGGGCGTGACCTATACCCATCGCGGGGTGTTCCTGCACACGCTGCGCGCGCTGCAGGCCGACACCATGGCGCTGTCCACCCGCGACAGCGTGCTGCTGGCGGTGCCGATGTTCCATGCCAACGGCTGGGGCGTGCCGTTCGCCACGCCGGCGGTGGGTGCGCGGCTGGTATTGCCGGGCCGGCACCTGGACGGCGCCAGTCTGGCGGCGCTGATCAATGCCGAGTCGGTCACCGTGGCGCTGGGCGTGGCCACGGTCTGGCTGGCGCTGCTCGAGCACCTGGAGGCCACCGGTGGGCAGGTGCCGACGCTGCAACGGGTGATCGTCGGCGGCGCGCCGATGGCCCCGGCGCTGATGGAACGCATCGAACAACGCCTGGGCGTGAGCGTGCAGACCAGCTGGGGCATGACCGAGCTGTCGCCGACCGGTACCGTGGCGCCGCCGGGCGACCGGCAGCGGGCGGCGCACCTGTCCGGGCGGCCGTCCATCGGCGTGGACCTGCTGTTGACCGATGCCGAGGGCAACGCACTGCCGCAACAGCGCGGCGTGGAAGGCCACCTGCGCGTGCGCGGGGCCAGCGTGGTGCAGTGCTACTTCGGCCAGGTGCAGCCGGCGGTGGACGCCCAGGGCTGGTTCGATACCGGCGACCTGGCGCGCATCGACGGCGATGGCAGCCTGGTCATCACCGGGCGCGCCAAGGACCTGATCAAGTCGGGCGGGGAATGGATCAACCCCGGGGAAATCGAAAGCATCGTCGGCGAGCGGCCCGAGGTCTCGCTGGCCGCGGTGATCGGCCGCGCGCACCCCAAATGGGGCGAGCGTCCGATCCTGCTGGTGGAGCTGCGCGACGGCTGCGCGCTGACCGATGCGGCGCTGCTCGACGCGCTGCGCGGGCGGGTGGCGTCGTGGTGGTTGCCCGACGCGGTGGTGCGGGTGGATCACATGCCTTTGGCAGCGACCGGGAAAATTGACAAAATGCGCCTGAGAACCGAATACGGCGCCGCCGGCAAGGGGCAATGAACGCGCTGTCGCCCAGCCGCGTGCGCCGTGCGATGCACTGGAGGCGCAAGCGTGTCAACGGACACAGTATCCCGGCCTGGACGCAGGAAGAAACCGCAACCGGCCGGCACCCGGCCCCGACGCGCGACCAAGGCCGAGCAGCGCGCGGAGATGACCGAGCAGATCCTCGACGTCGCCGAGCTGCTGTTTTCCCAGCATGGCCTGTACGGGGTCACGCTCAAGGACGTGGCCAACCGGGTCGGCGTCCACCACACCCTGCTCAACTATTACTTCACCGACAAGCAGACCTTGTTCGATGCGGTGATAGCGCGCCGGGCGGACGTGACCAGCGGTCTGCGCATGCAGGCCCTGGACGAGTACGAGGCGGCCAGTGGCGGCAAGCCCACGGTGGAGGGCGCGCTGCATGCCTTCCTCGACACCGACCTGGACCTCTACATCCAGGGCGGCGAGAACTGGAAGAACTACGGCGCGCTCGGCGCGCTGGCCTCGAACACGTCCTATGGCGCCGAGCTGATGGACCGGCATTTCGATCCGGTGGTGCTGCGCCTGATCGACCTGCTGAAGAAGGCGATGCCGGAGTGCGCCGAGGAGGACATCTTCTGGGGTTACCACTTCGTCACCGGCGCGCTGATGCTGACGCTGGCGCGCACCGGGCGCATCGATCGCCTGTCCGGCGGCCTGTGCCAGTCGGACGACTACGACGCGGTCAAGGCGCGCATGGCCACGTTCATGGCCGCCGGCTTCAGGCAGATATGCAAACCACGGGGAGGCCGCAAGGCCCGCTGAACGCGGCCGGCTCCCCTTCACCATCCACAGCAAGGGGAATCGAACAATGGCAATGCCGCTGAACGGCCGCGTGGCGGTCATCACCGGGGCGGGAGGCGGCCTGGGCCGCGAACACGCGCTCTACCTCGCGCGCAAGGGCGCGCGGGTGATGGTCAACGATCTGGGGCTGGACGCCGCCGAGGCGGTGGCCGCGGAAATCCGCGCGGCCGGCGGCCAGGCCCTGGCCCTTGCCGGCTCGGTGACGGACGCCGAAGCCGTGGCGGCGCTGGTGGAGCGGACCCTCGCCGACTGGGGGCGCATCGACATCCTGGTCAATAACGCCGGCATCCTGCGCGACAAGAGCTTCGCCAAGATGGAGCTGGACGATTTCCGGCGCGTGGTCGACGTGCACCTGATGGGTGCGGCGATCTGCAGCAAGGCGGTATGGGAGACGATGCGCGCCCAGCAGTACGGCCGCATCGTGATGACCACCTCGTCCTCGGGCCTGTACGGCAATTTCGGCCAGGCCAACTATGGCGCGGCCAAGATGGCGCTGGCCGGCCTGATGCAGACGCTGGCCATCGAGGGGAGCAAGTACGGCATCCGCGTCAACTGCCTGGCGCCGACCGCGTACACGCGGATGATGGAGGGCATCCTGCCCGAGGCGCAGCTGCAGGCGCTCGATCCGGCGCTGGTCAGCCCGGCGCTGCTGCCGCTGGTGGTGGAGGATGCACCGACCCGCGCCATCGTCTGCGCTGGCGCCGGCCACTTCGCCCGCGCCTACGTGACCCTGACCGAGGGCTGCTACATCGGCGCAGGCGAGGATGCCGGCGAGCGCCTGATGGCCGCCTGGCGGCAGGTCTCCGACCCGACCGGGCAGGTCGTGCCGGACTATGGTTTCACCCAGGCCGAGCGCGAAGTGGCCAGCGCGCAGGCGCACGCCGCGACGCCGGACTGAGCGCCGGCCAGGGGAGAGCCGCCATGCTGGATCGCCGCCGCTTCCTGGGCACGGCCGGCGCGCTCGCGCTGGTCGGTGCCGCTCCCGCCCTGGCCGCCGGTGGCCGCTTCGACACGGTCGTCGCGCGCCTGCGCGGGCTGGTCGAGGACGGGCGCCTGCCGTTCGCCTCGCTGCGCATCGCGCGGCGGGGCGAGGTGCTGGCGCAGGCGTACATCGATGGCCGCGAAACCGTCGGCGCGGGCAGCCTGTACCGCATCTATTCGATGACCAAGCCGGTGGTCGCCGCGGCCATGGTGATGCTGGTGGAGGACGGCAGGCTGGCGCTGGAAGATCCGGTGGCCCGCTACGTGCCCGAGTTCGCCGACCTGCAGGTGGCCACCGCGTCGCTCGATGCGCGGGAACCGGCGCGGCCGATGACGCTGGCGCACCTGCTGACCCACAGTTGCGGACTGGCCAACAGCTGGGGCGATGCACGGGTCGCGCCGCTGTACCGCCAGGCCGGGCTGGTCGCCGCGGCGTGGATGTACGATCCCGCGATCGGTGGCCTGGCCGGTTTCGCCCAGCGCCTGTCGGCCCTGCCGTTGGCGTTCCAGCCCGGCTCGGACTGGCTCTACGGCTACGGCCTGGACATCGCCGGACTGGTGATCGAGCGGATCACGGGCGAGCGACTGGGAACCTTCCTGGAACGCCGCATCTTCAACCCGCTGGGCATGGCCGCGACTGGCTTCCAGGTGCCGGAGGAACATGCCGGCCGCCTGGCCGGCCTGTACAACCCGCGCGCCGGCGGCCTGGTACGCGTGGCCGATGGCAGCGAGCGCCTGCCGTTGACGCGGCTGTTCGCCGATGCCGGCAGCGCCGGGCTGGTTTCCACGCTGGAAGACTATGGCCGCTTCGTGGACATGCTGGCCGGCGCCGGCGCGCGCGGTGGGGTCCGGGTCATGCGCGCGGCGTCGGCGCGCCTGGTGATGGCGCCGCATGGGCCGCAGGCGCCGCTGTGGCCGGCGTTGCAGCGCTTTGGCGGGTATGCCCCCGGCAGCGTCGGCCAGGCGCTGGGCGGGATCACCCGGCTCGACGACCGCGACGGTCGCGGGTCGAGCGGCGAATACAGCTGGGGCGGAGCGGCGGGAACCGGATTCTGGGCCACGCCGTCGCTGGGCCTGTCGGTGACGCTGATGACCCAGCTGATGCCGGCCGGCGCGGTGCCCGCCCGCGACATGCTGCGGCCGCTGGTCTACGCCGCGCTCTGAGCATCGCGCGCGCCGCGCGGTGCCGGAGCGGGGCGGCGCGCTTTCCCGCCACGGCGGCGCGTGCGGCCGTGGCGGGAGCGCATCAGATCCGGTTCGCCCGCGCGATCGCGCCCAGGTGATGCGCGCTTGGCTTCGGCGTGCGCTTGAAGGTCTGCCGATCCACCGCCACCAGCCCGAAATGCTTGTCGTAGCCGGAGGTCCACTCGAAGTTGTCCAGCAACGACCAGTACAGGTAGCTGTGCACCGGGATGCCCGCTTCCAGGCAGTCGCGCACGCCATCCAGCGCCTGGTCGATGAAGGCGATGCGGCGCGCGTCGTCGTCGGTGGCGATGCCGTTCTCGGTGACGTAGATGGGCTTGCCGACCGCCGCATGCGCCCAGCGGATGGTGTTGGCCAGCGCCTGCGGATAGAACTCGTAACCGGCGTCGGTCGTCTCCGCCCCGGCCGGCGGCGGCACGATCCCGCCGGCATCGACGCGGAAGCGGGTGTAGGTCTGCACGCCGAAGAAATCGGCATGGGTGCGCGCCACCTCCACCCAGTCGCCATACAGCTGCTGGCGATAGGCCTCCACCAGCGCGGGGTCGCCGACCGACTGGATGTCCTGGGTGGTCAGGGTCAGGCCGACCGGCAGCGTCGGCCGGGCCGCCTTGATCGCGTCATAGCCCAGGCGGTGCGCCTGCTGCAGCAGCGGCGTGCTGATCTCGGGGTCGGAAAAGGCCAGGCTGGAAAAATGCGTCGAACCGGTGGCGCGCGCGGCGGCGTCGGCGGCGGCGCGCCCCGCCCGCGCGCCCGTGCTGCCGTAGAGCAGCCGCACCAGCAAGGTGATGTTGGCCTCGTTGAAGGTGG
>NZ_JASCOS010000107.1:0-12030 GCF_029959705.1 Stenotrophomonas sp. PS02297
CCACCCCGACATGGCCCATGTAGAGCGGGGCAACGCCTCGCTGGAGCCTTCCCGACAAAGCCCCTCGCCGGGCGTCGCCCGGCGCTACAGACCACCACGGCATGACCCATGTAGAGCGGGGCAACGCCCCGCTGGAGCCTTCCCGACAGAGCCCGCATCCAGCGTCGCAAGGCGCCGCCGAGGCGGCGATCAACCGCGGATCGGCTGCGCCAGGCCGTCGCGGATGGCCTGCTGGATCAGGCGCTCGGCCTCGCGCTGGGCACGCGCACTGGCGTCGGCCTGCTGGCGGCCAAGCTCGGCCTGCTGCTTGCCCAGTTCCGCCTGCCGGCGCGCCAGATCCCGCATTTCCTCGCGTATGGCCGGCCTGTCCATTTCAGCCCGGACTTTTTCAGCCTCGCGGCGCGCGGTTTCGATCTGCTCGCGCATCTGCGCATCGTTGCCTTGACGATGCGCAGCCAACGCCAGCTCGGCCTGGCGCGCGGCCAGCTCACCGATACGGGAGCCGATTTCCCCCATGCGCTCGCCGATCTCTCCCTGGCGCTCGCCAAGCCTGCCCTGGTGTTCGCCGATCCGGCCCTGTTCCTCGCCCAGGCGCGTGCTTTCGGCGAAGGCCTGTTCGAAGCGCGACAGCAGGCCGGCATCGCGCACCACATAGGCATTGCCATCGCGGCGCAGCAGCAGCACGCCATTGCCATCGTCCAGCCGGCGCGCCTGCTGCAGGTCGGCGATGGAGCCGTTCATGATGTTGTGGTCGTCCTTCAGCAGCACATAGCCGTTGCTGCTCGGGCTCTGCGAAAGACGGATCACGCCATGGGTCGAGACCGGCGGTGCGGGAGGCGCAGGCGGGGCCGGGGGCGGGGCCGAAACGGCCGGCGGCGGCGCGGCGGGTGGAGCCGGCAGGGCCGGTGCGGCGCCCTTGGCCGAGATCACGGTGCGCACCACCGAGTGATCCGCCTTCGGTGCGGCAGGCGTCGCGGGTACGACGGGTACGGCCGGTGCCGCGGACACCGGCGGCGGCGCAGGCGGAGCCGGCGGTACCGGCATGGCGACCAGGCGCATCGGCAGCACGCCGACCAGGGCCACTGCGGCGACGATCAGGCCCGCGCCCACGCGCGGGAAGGAGGACGTGTTCTGCAGCATGAGCAGTCTCCGCTTGAGGCTGAGGAAGGTGGGCGAGGCGCTGGCGAGGCCGGCGCCGGGCCGGGGAGCGACGCCCAGCTGCAGCAGCAGGCGTCCGTAGTGCTGGCGGCAATGGCGGTCGCCGGCGACGACGGCGGCATCGACCGCCGCTTCGCGGGCAATCGCGTACTCGCGCGCCGCCAGATGCACCAGCGGGTGGAAGAAGAACAGGTGCTGCGAGAGTGCCGGCAGCAACCCCCACCACAGGTCGTGGCGCTGCAGGTGCACCAGTTCGTGGGTCAAGGCCATGTCCAGGTCGTCGTCGCCCATGCGCCGCAGGTTGCGCGCCGGCAGCAGCAGCACCGGCCGCCACGGGCCGACCAACTGCGGCGATTCGATGGCCGCGCTGAGCATCAGCCGCGGCGCGCGGCGCAGGCCGTGCGCTTCGGCCGCCAGCTGCAGCGCGGCATCCAGGCGATGGTCGTCGCAGGGAAGCGCCGTGCGCAGCAGCGCGCGGCTGGCGCGCCAGGCCGATGCGGTGCGCAGTGCCATCACCAGCACGCCGGCCAGCCACAGCGCCATCGCGACGTGCAGCCACGACCAGCCGCTTTCCAGCGGCAGCGGCGTCATCACCACCAGCGGGGCGGCAGCGGCCGGCACGGCCACGGCAGCCTGCGGCACCATCTGCAGCGCTTCGGGCGCCGGCAGCACCGGCAGTTCCAGCGGCGAGGCCCACAGCAGGCCCAGTACCGCCTGCAATGCCACCAGCCACCACAGCCCGCACTGGGTCGCGGCCGGCAGGCGCCGCACGCAGCGGCACAGCAGCCAGACCAGTGCGGTCAGCAACACGGTCTGCACGCTGGTGGCGAGCAGGCGGTTGCCGAGCAGTTCGAGAACGGTATCCATGGCTCAGTCCTCCCGGCGCTGCGATTGCAGCCTGCTGACCAGCGCTTCCAGTTCGGCCAGCTCGTTGTCGCTGACCTCGGCCTTTTCCGACATCCACGCCACGAACGGCGAGATCGAGCCCTGCAGGGTCTTCTCGACGAAGCTGCCGACCGCGCTGTTCACCACGTCCTGCTGCTCGGCCGTGGACTGGTAGCGGTACACGCCCTCGTGCTGCTCGCGCTGCAGGTAGCCCTTGGTGCGCAGGCGTTCCATCATGGTCAGCACGGTGGAGCGGGCCAGCCCGCGCGCCTCGCCGAAGCCGGCGGCCACTTCACCGACGCTGGCCGGCTCGTTCTCCCCGATGTACTGCAGCAGGGCCAGTTCCTGGTCCCCGATGGTCTTGCGGCGCATGGTCGACTCCGTGACTACATTTGTCGCCACGGTAGTGCGTGACTACAAATGTAGTCAATAGCCCGGAAGGCATGCCGACCTCGCCCAGGCTGAACGCTTCAGGTTCCGGTGCCGCCCTCAGGACACGTGGCTGTCGATCCGCCAACGGGCGAATTCGTCCTCGAACGCGGCCAGGTCCAGCAGGCCAAGGCACGCATGCGCGCCCACCGGCAGCGGTTCGCCGCGCGCCAGCCGCCGGGCCAGCAGCACCGCGGCGAAGGTGGGAATCTCCGGTCCATGCAGCATCGGCGCGGTGAGGTCCCAGTACACGCGGTGGGCGACGCCACCGCGCTGGCCGCGCAGAGTCACGCGCATGCCGCCCAGGTCGGTACCGAAACGGTCGAACCAGCGCCCGGCATGGGCGAAGGCGCCGGCCAGCTTCGCCATCGGCAGCGGCAGGCCGTGGCGTCGCAACCAGGCCATGCCAGCCAGGCAGCGCGACAGCAGCGGCAGTTCCAGCGCGGCACGGAAGCGCACCGTCGACACGCCCGGATAGCGCTGCACCAGCAGGTCGTGGTCGGGCACGTCGCAGGGCGAGGCCAGGCGCGGCGCGATGCGTGCGAAGGTCACCGGCTGCGGATCTGCCCAGCCGATGGCGCGTTGCCAGCGTCCGTCGATCCAGCATTCGAACGGCTGCCCGCAGTACGACAGCACCGCGCGCACCGTGGCCATGCCCAGCGGCGTGGCCTGCGCCGGCGCGATCACGATGTCGATGGACTGCAGCAGGTCGAAACGGCCGCGTAGCGCATCGACCACCGCACTGGACAGCGCCGGCAGCGTGCTGGCGCCGCTGATCGCGCTGCACCCGTACCGGCGCGCGACCGCATCCAGCCGCGCGGGGAAGTCGCGCACGAAATCGCGGCCGTCGGCCAGGTCGATGTAGTGCATGCCGGCCTGCAGGCAGGCGTGCGCGACCTCGTAGCCCTGGCCCTGGAACGGACCGGCGGCGTGGATGACCAGATCGGCCTGGGTCTCGCGCAGGTCGCGGGCGAAGTCCGGATCGTCCACGTCCAGGCGCCGGCACTGGACCCGCGCCATGTCCACGCCGGGCAGGTTCGCCGCCGCCCGCTGCGGATGGCGCCCGGCGGCGATGACGGTGATGCCCGGCGTGGCGGCCAGAGCACGCACGATGCGCGCGCCGAAATGCCCGTAACCGCCCAGCACCACGATCCTGCAGCCTTCCTGTCGCGACATCGATCCACTCCGTGCGCCGATTACGCATTATCGGCGGTCATCGCCACCGTGGGCGCTTTCATCGTCCGCACACGGCCGCGGCGGCAGGCTCGGCGCGTCGCCCCTCGTCGTGGAGTCCCCCATGTACCGCAGCCCGATCCTTGCCGGCGCCGTCCTGATCGCCGCCACCGCATGCAGCAGCGCGCCGGTCGCCAGCGTCCAGCCCATCGACGGCGTCATCTCCGGCCAATGCCATACCGACAAGGTGATCGGTGCGGCCGGGCTGGCCGCTTCGCCGGGCACGATCGAGCGCGCGCGCGTGGACAGCGACAGCCTGCATGTGCAGACCGTCCGCGGCGATGCTCCGATGCCGCTCACGCCGGCGAGCGCCACCTCCGGCGGCGACCGTCTCACCATCGAGGTCGGGCGCAACAACGGCATCACCGCGCTGCGCTGCGGCTGAAACCGCGCCGTCGCGCGCGGCCGGGATGACGCGCTGCGACGGTACACACCGGAAACCAGGCGATATGCTTGAGGCGTCTTTCAATGCACTGGAGTTCCGATGCGAATCCCGTCGATGCCGCGCGCCCTGCGCCGCCCCGCCGCCCTGATCGCGGCCCTTTCGCTCGTGCTCGCGCTGGGCGCCTGCAAGGGCCCCACGCCGGAAGAGCAGGACCAGGCCCTGGACCAGGCCAAGCAGGCCGCCGATGCCGCCGCCACGCCGGACCAGGAGGTCGCCACCACGCCGCCGCCGGTGGGCACGTGCGACGCCAGCCAGGTCGAAGGCCTGGTCGGCCAGCCGTATAGCGAGGAACTGGCCGAGCAGGCCAGGCAGGATGCCGGCGCCGCCCAGGTGCGCATGCTCAAGCCCAACCAGCCCATCACCATGGAGTTCCTGGGCGAGCGCCTGAACATCGAAGTGGACGACAAGAACCTCGTCAGCGGCGTCCGCTGCGGCTGACGGAATCCTGCCCAAAGCCTTGTCCCGCAAGGCTTTGGTTGCTGTCGCAACCATGCGTTGCGGCACCGCAACAACTGTGGTCTAGTCGAGCGCATCCGGTGGCCTCAACGCTGCGCTCCAGTGACGGGCATGCCGTGCACGCGTCGACAACACGGCCGTGCACGGTGTGACGCGATGGACGAGGGAGAGGTGTCGCCGCTCACCCGCGCACCACGAGGCACAGATGACCCTCCGCAACCGCCAGGGGCTCTACGACCCGCAAGACGAACGCGACGCCTGCGGCTTCGGCATGGTCGCGCAGCTGGACGACCAGCCCTCCCGCCTCCTCGTCGATACCGCCATCGCCGCCCTGTCGCGCATGACCCACCGTGGCGGCGTCGCCGCCGACGGCCTCACCGGCGACGGCTGCGGCCTGCTGCTGCGGCGACCCACCGTGTTCCTGCGCCGGCTGGCCGAAGAGGCCGGGATCCGCATCGGTCCCAACTTCGCCGCCGGCGTGGTGTTCCTGCCCCACGACGCCGATGCCGCGCAGCGCTGCCGCGACGAACTCGATGCGCGGCTGCGCGAGGCCGGCTGCCAGCCGCGCGGCTGGCGCGTGGTACCCACCGACGCCAGCGTCTGCGGCGAACTGGCGCGCGCCACCCTGCCGCGGATCGAGCAGGTGTTCGTCGATGCCGACCCCAGCCAGGACGCCGCACAGTTCGCGCTGGCGCTGTTCCTGGCGCGGCGCCGCAGCGAACAGGCGCTGCGCGAGACGGCCGACTACTACGTCACCACCCTCAGCGCTGAGGCCATCAGCTACAAGGGCATGGTGCTGCCGGACAAGCTGGGCACCTTCTATCCCGACCTGCAGCGCCACGACCTGGCCTCCAGCGTGGTGGTGTTCCACCAGCGCTTCTCCACCAACACGATGCCGCGCTGGCCGCTGGCGCATCCGTTCCGGCTGCTCGCCCACAACGGCGAGATCAACACCATCGAAGGCAACCGCCACTGGGCGCAGGCGCGCAGCAAGGTGTGGAAGACGCCGAGGTTCGACATCGCCGAGTTCGACCCGGTGATCTCGATGCACGGCTCGGACTCGCAGAGCATGGACAACATGCTCGAACTGATGGTGGCCGGCGGCATGGAGCTGATCCAGGCGCTGCGCATCCTGGTGCCGCCTGCGACGCAGTCGCTGGAGTTCAAGGACGCCGACCTGGCCGCGTTCTACGAGTTCCATGGCCTGAACAGCGAGCCGTGGGACGGCCCGGCCGGCATCGTCGCCTGCGACGGCCGCTATGCCGCCTGCACCCTGGACCGCAACGGCCTGCGCCCGGCGCGCTGGATGCTGACCTCCGACCGCCACTTCCTGGTCGCCTCCGAGGCCGGCGTGTGGGAGGTGCCCACCGAGCGCGTCGTGCAGAAGGGCAAGCTCGGCCCGGGGCAGATGATGGCCATCGACCTCAGGCGCGGCGACCTGCTCGATTCGGACGCCATCGACCGCATCAACCGCGCGCGCGCGCCATACAAGCAGTGGCTGCACCAGGGCGTGACCTGGCTGCAGACCGAACTGATCGACCCTTCGCTGGCCGAAGAACCCTTCGACGAAGCGACGCTGTGCAGCTACCACAAGCTGTTCCAGCTCACCTCCGAGGAAGTGGAGCAGGTGCTGCGGCCGCTGGCCGAGACCGGGCAGGAAGCCACCGGCTCGATGGGCGACGACACGCCCATCGCCGTGCTCAGCCGCCAGACCCGGCCGTTGTACGACTACTTCCGGCAAGCGTTCGCGCAGGTCACCAACCCACCGATCGACCCGCTGCGCGAAGAGTGCGCGATGTCGCTGACCACCCAGCTCGGCAAGGAGACCAACATCTTCCACGCCGGCCCGGAGACGGTGAACCACGTCATCCTCAATTCACCGGTGCTGAGCCAGCGCAAGCTGCGCCAGCTGCTGAAGATGGAGCAGTACGTCGAGCGCAACCGCCTGATCGATTTGTCCTACAGCGTCGAGGAAGGCCTGAAGGCCGGCATCGAGCGCATCTGCGCGCAGTGCGAGCAGGCCGCGCGCGAGGGCGTGGTGATGCTGTTGCTGTCCGACCGCTATCCGGTCCCCGAGCGGCCGATGGTGCATGCGCTGCTGGCCACCAGCGCGGTGCATCACCATCTGTCGAAGTCGGGGCTGCGCTGCGACGTCAACCTGATCATCGAGACCGGCACCGCACGCGACGCGCACCACATGGCCTGCCTGCTCGGCTTCGGCGCCACCGCGGTGTACCCCTACCTGGCCTACCAGACGCTGTTCGACATGGGCCGGCGCGGCATCCTGCTGCTGAAGAAGGGCGGCGAGGTCTCGCAGATCGGCCGCAGTTATCGCAAGGGCATCTACAAGGGCCTGAGCAAGATCATCTCCAAGATGGGCATCTGCACCGTGGCCAGTTATCGCGGCGCGCAGCTGTTCGAGATCATCGGCCTGGACCCTGACGTGGTGCGGCTGTGCTTCCCCGACGCCACCGCGCGCATTGGCGGCGTCGGCCTGCCGCGCCTGGATAGCGAAGCGCGCGAACTCGCCGCGCGCGCGTGGAACGAGCTGGCCCCGGCCGAGGTCGGTGGCCTGCTCAAGTACGTGCACGACGGCGAGTACCACATGTACAACCCGGACGTGGTGCTGACCCTGCAGCGCGCCGCGCGCACCGGCAAGGCCGAGGACTGGCGCGCGTACAGGGACGCGGTGCATTCGCGGCCGGTATCGGCGCTGCGCGACCTGCTGCAGCTCAGGCCCGCTGCCACGCCGGTGCCGCTGGACGAGGTGGAGCCCGCCGAAGCGCTGTTCCACCGTTTCGACACCGCCGCCATCTCGCTCGGCGCGCTGTCGCCGGAAGCACATGAAGCGCTGGCGATTGCGATGAACCGCCTCGGCGGCCGTTCCAACTCCGGCGAAGGTGGCGAAGATCCCGCCCGCTACGGCACCGAGAAGCGTTCCAAGATCAAGCAGGTCGCGTCCGGCCGCTTTGGCGTCACCGCCGAATACCTAGTCAACGCCGAAGTGCTGCAGATCAAGGTCGCGCAGGGCGCCAAGCCCGGCGAGGGCGGCCAGCTACCCGGCCACAAGGTCAACGAACTGATCGCGCGGCTGCGCTACGCCAAGCCAGGCATTGGCCTGATCTCGCCGCCGCCGCACCATGACATCTATTCGATCGAAGACCTTGCACAGCTGATTTACGACCTGAAGCAGGTCAATCCGGATGCGCTGGTCTCGGTGAAGCTGGTGTCGCATGCCGGCGTCGGCACGATTGCCGCCGGCGTGGTCAAGGCCGGCGCCGACCTGATCACCGTCTCCGGCCATGACGGCGGTACCGGCGCTTCGCCGATCAGCTCGATCCGCTACGCCGGCGTGCCGTGGGAACTGGGCGTGGCCGAGTCGCACCAGGCGCTGGTCGGCAACGACCTGCGCGGCCGCACCCTCCTGCAGACCGACGGCGGCCTGAAGACCGGCCTGGACGTGGTCAAGGCGGCACTGCTGGGCGCGGACAGCTTCGGCTTCGGCACCGGCCCGATGATCGTGCTGGGCTGCAAGTACCTGCGCATCTGCCATCTCAACAACTGCGCCACTGGCGTGGCCACCCAGGACGAACGCCTGCGCGAAGGCTATTTCACCGGCCTGCCCGAGCGCGTGGAGAACTTCTTCCGGCTGCTGGCCGAGGAAGTGCGCGAATGGCTGTCCTACCTCGGGGCGCGTTCGCTGGATGAAATCGTCGGCCGCACCGACCTGCTTGAGCAACTGGATGTCTCGCCGCGCGAAGGCGTCAAGGTCGACCTGTCGCGGCTGCTCGCGCCGGCGCAGTACGAAGGCTCGCACTGCGCCGCGCAGCGCCTGTACCAGTCGCCGGACAGCCTGGTGACGCAGATGGACGGCCTGCTGGCCGACGCCATCGCGCACAAGCGCGGCGGCGAGCACCGCTTCCTGATCCACAATACCGACCGCTCGGTGGGCACGCGCCTGGCCGGCACCATCGCCCGCGCGCATGGCAACCACGGCATGGACGACGCACCGCTGAGCCTGCGTTTCCGCGGCACCGCCGGGCAGAGCTTCGGTGCGTTCAACGTCGGCGGCCTGAACCTGGAAGTGGAAGGCGAAGCCAACGACTACGTCGGCAAGGGCATGGCCGGCGGCCGGCTGGTGGTGCGGCCGCCGCGCGGCGCGCGCTTCGAGGCGCGCAACACCGCCATCGTCGGCAACACCTGCCTGTACGGCGCCACCGGCGGCGAGCTGTTCGCCGCCGGCCGCGCGGGCGAACGCTTCGGCGTGCGCAACTCCGGCGCGCTTGCGGTGATCGAGGGCGCCGGCGACCACTGCTGCGAGTACATGACCGACGGCATCGTCGCCGTGCTCGGCAAGGTCGGCCTGAACTTCGGCGCCGGCTTCACCGGCGGCCTGGCCTACGTGCTGGATATCGACCGCGATTTCGTGGACCGCTACAACCACGAGCTGATCGACATCCACCGCATCTCGGCCGAAGGCTTCGAGAACTACCGCCAGCACCTGCACACCCTGGTCGGCCGCCACCGCGAGCTGACCGGCAGCATCTGGGCGCAGCAGATCCTGGACGAGTTCCGCGACTACGTCGGCAAGTTCTGGCTGGTGAAACCCAAGGCCGCCAGCATCGAATCGCTGGCCGCCGCGCTGCGCAACGCCGCCTGACGCCGTAGCAGATCCACGCGGGAGCGGCTTCAGCCGCGATGCATTCCCCGGCAGAGCCCTCGCGGCTGAAGCCGCTCCTGTGCGAAGCCAGACCAGGCATCCACACCCGGATGCCACAGCCGAGATTCCCCATGAGCCGCAAGCAAGCCTTCCAGTTCCTCGATCTGCCACGCACCATGCCGCAGCGCATTCCGGTGGAACTGCGCACCTCCGGCGACTGGGGCGAGCTGTACGGCAAGTTCGACAAGGCCGACGCGCAGTACCAGGCCGGCCGCTGCCTGGACTGCGGCAACCCGTACTGCAGCTGGAAGTGCCCGGTGCACAACGCCATTCCGCAGTGGCTGCAGCTGGTGCAGGAAGATCGCATCCACGAAGCGGCGACGCTGTGCCATTCGACCAACCCGCTGCCGGAAGTCTGCGGCCGCGTCTGCCCGCAGGACCGTCTGTGTGAAGGCAGCTGCACGCTGGAAGAGTTCGGCGCGGTGACCATCGGTGCGGTGGAGAAGTACATCGTCGATACCGCACTGGCGACCGGCTGGAAGCCGGACCTGCACGCCGTGCAGCCCACCGGCAAGCGCGTGGCCATCGTCGGCGCCGGTCCTGCCGGGCTGGCCTGCGCGGATCGCCTCGCGCGCGCCGGCATTCAGGCGGTGGTCTTCGATCGCTACGAACGGATTGGCGGCCTGCTGCAGTTCGGCATCCCCAGCTTCAAGCTGGACAAGAGCGTCATCGATCGCCGCCGCGGGATCCTCGAAGGCATGGGCGTGGAATTCCGGCTGGGCGAGGAGATCGGCCGCGACATCACCATCGAGCAGCTGCAGGCGGATTTTGACGCCGTATTCCTCGGCACCGGCGCCTACCGCTACACCGATGGCGGCCTGATCGGCCAAGACCTCAAGAATGTGCTGCCGGCGTTGCCGTTCCTGGTGCAGAACAGCCGCATCGTTGGCGGCGACGATCCGCATGGCCGCCCGATCGCCGGCTGGGAAGACCAGATCGCCCTGCCCGACCTCAACGGCAAGCGCGTGGTCGTGCTGGGCGGCGGCGACACTGGCATGGACTGCGTGCGCAGCGCGATCCGCCTGGGCGCGGCGCGCGTGACCTGCGCCTACCGCCGCGACGAAGCCAACATGCCCGGCTCCGCGCGCGAAGTGGCCAATGCCCGCGAGGAGGGCGTGCGTTTCCTGTTCAACCGCCAGCCGCTGGCCATCGAAGCCGGCGCCGACGACGAAGTGATCGGCGTGACCGTGGTGGAGACGCGGCTGGGCGAACCCGACGCCAACGGCCGCCGCAACGCGGAACCGGTCGAAGGCAGCGAATCGCTGCTGGAAGCGGACGTGGTGATCATCGCCTTCGGTTTCTCGCCGACGCTGCCGGAGTGGCTGGCGTCGCAGGGTGTCGAAGCGACGGGCAATGGCCGCATCATCGCCGGCGGCTCCGGACGCCTGCCGTACCAGACGCACAACGCCCGGCTGTTCGCTGGCGGCGACGCGGTGCGCGGCGCGGATCTGGTGGTCACGGCAGTGGCCGAAGGTCGCGACGCCGCAGGCAGCATCATCAAGCTGCTGCTGCACTGAGCCGTGCCTTCTGCGGCTGCGCCCTCCAATACGACCTGCCTGCCACAGGCGCGATTGAAGATCCGGCTCCGCTGTAGCGAACCTGCTATGCGGCGAGCTCCTCTTCCTGGGGATGGAGCGGATCACGGCTTCACCCCGCTGAGACGCTCTTGCGCGGGCGCGGGAGTCCAGGAGCGACGGGTGTACGGCGAGTCGGATGCATGACTACGCATGTTCGGCTTCTCCAGGGCACCGTCATCTCCAACACTTAAACTCATTGCTCCCTAATTCCAGCGAGATACCCATGCGCATCGGCCTGGCCGCCAACCGCCTGCACCACGAACGTGCCGACGCCGCCCTGTTCCGCTGGCTGCGAGCCAGCGCCAATGGCATCCGCGAGCTTGGCGTCGAGCTGCACGCCGTCGGCCGTACCCATGACGCCATCGTCGCCGCCTTGCCGCCGGGCAGCCTGCCCGGCCTGAAACGCTATCCGAATGGCCGCGAGGGCGGATTGATGAAACTGGTCGCCGAGATCGTCGGCATGGGCTCGCCGGAACGCACGCTCGATGGCGCGATCTACCTGATCGACCCGGTGGACCCGTCGTCGGTATTCCCCGAAGCCATCGCGCTGAAGCGGCAATGCGTCATCCACGGCAAACCCTTCATCTCCACGGTCGCCAGCGCCCGCGACTGGGTCGAGATGGAGCGCATCCACGCCGGGCTTCCGGCCGATCCGGGTGCCGACGACCTGCACGACTTCGGCAGCCAGACGCTGGCGCTGATCGCACACGACGCCCGCAAGCCGCAGATGCTGGCCTTCGCCGCCGAGCATTTCGACGTGCTCTCGCAGTTCGGCCAGCGCATCGGCACCGGCACCACCGGTCAACGCCTCAACGAACTGGCCTGGAGCCGCGGCTGGCCCCGCGATCAGGAGTGGATCCACCGTTTCCAGAGCGGCCCGCTCGGTGGCGATGCGCAGATCGCCGACCGCGTACTGGAAGGGCGCTGCCAACGGGCGATCTTCTTCGAGGACCCCCACGTAGCGCGTCAGCACGAGGCGGACATCCAGCTGCTGGAGCGGGCGGTGACGACGGTGAGCGAGGAGGCGGTGTGCATCACGGCGCCGAACCTTGCCGCGCGCTGGGCGATTGCGGCCGGGCAACGGCGGCACCAGCGCTGATCTTGGGGGCGCGGTAAACAGCAACGGC
>NZ_JASCOS010000108.1:0-11953 GCF_029959705.1 Stenotrophomonas sp. PS02297
GCTCCCCGCCGCGCGCGGCCAGCGCCTCGGCGAGCGCCGCGCGCACCTTGGCGGCGGGGCCCACCGGCACCGTCGACTTGTTGACCACCACGGTCGGCACCTGCAGGTGCCGGCCGATGGTGCGGGCCACGGCCAGCACGTACTGCAGGTCGGCGCTGCCGTCCTCGTCGGGCGGCGTGCCCACCGCGATGAAAACCACCTGCCCATGCGCGATCGCGGTTGCCGCGTCGGTGGTGAAGGCCAGCCGCGAAGCGGCATGGTTGGCCTTGACCATCGGTTCCAGCCCCGGCTCGTAGATCGGGATGATGCCCCGGTTCAGGCCATCGACCTTGGCCTGGTCGATGTCGACGCAGACCACGTCGTGGCCCACCTCGGCCAGGCAGGTCCCGGTGACGAGTCCGACATAGCCGGTACCGAAAATCGCAACGCGCATGGGTGCAGTGGCTCCGTGGCGGTTACTGCAGGATGCCCAGCAGCTCGACGTCGAAGGTCAGCGTCGCATCCGGGCCGATCGGGCCGCCCGGGGTGCCGTTGCTGCCGTACGCCAGTTCGGACGGAACCCAGAAGCGGTACTTGGAACCGACCGGCATCAGCGCCACGCCCTCGGTCCAGCCCTTGATCACCTGGTCCAGGCCGAAATCGGCCGGCTGGCCGCGCTCGTAGCTGCTGTCGAACGGCGTGCCGTCCAGCAGCTTGCCTTCATAGTTCACGCGCACGCGGCTGCTCGCCATCGGGCGCTCGCCGCTGCCGGCGCGCAGCACCTGGTACTGCAGGCCCGAGGCGGTGGTGACCACGCCCGGCTGGGCCTTGTTCTTGGCCAGGAAAGCGTTGCCTTCCTCGCGGTTCTTGCCGGCGGCGGCGGCCTGCTTGGCGGTGCTGAAGGCCTGCAGCGTGGACTGCGCCTGCTGGCGGTCCATCAGCGGCGTGCCCTTGGCGAAGATCGTGGCGATGGCCTGGAAAGTCGCGTCCAGGTCGATCTCGCCCTTGATCGGCGCCAGCGACGGGCCGACGGCGTAGCTGCCCAGCATCAGGCCGACCTTTTCGCGGTCCACCGCCGGCGGCTGGCTGCCCGGCGCCATGCCCGGCACCTGCTGGCCGGAACGGGCCATCATCGCGATGCGCAGGGCCTGGTCAGTCTTCTGCGCCTCTTCCTGCGACAGCAGCGGCTGGCCGCCGGCGAAGGCGTTCTCCACGGCGCGGCGCAGCGCGGCGACGTCGACTTCCGAGGCGATGGGTTCGAACGAACTGGCGACGTCCACGCCGATGGCGTAGCCGATCTTTTCACGTTCCGAGGTCAAAACGGACTTCTCCTTGGTGGCCGCGGGGGCGGCAGGTTGTTGCGCGATCACGGCCGCAGGGACCGCCATCGCCAGAATCAGAAGCGACGCCACGGCGCCGCGCTTTCCCATCTTCATTCGCTGCTTTCCTGGAAGTGAACAGACGCCGCCATCGGCGCGAGGGGCGTCATTGTCGCATGCGCACCGGCGATGTCGAGGCGGTGCGGCGAGGCGCCGGTCAATGGTGGTTCGGCACCGGCCTGGCGAGCTCGCGCTCGATCGCCGCGCGCAGCTCCGGGTCGTCCGGGCGCACCTTGCTGGCGAACTGCGCCACCACCCGCCCGTCGCGCGATACCAGGTATTTGTGGAAGTTCCAGCCCGGCGCGACGCCGGTCAGGCGGGTGAGGTCTTGGTATAGCGGAGTGGCTTCCGGGCCGATGACGTGCACCTTCTGGAACATGGGGAATTTCACCCCGTAGGTCAGCGTGCAGAACTCCTGGATCTCGGTCTCGCTGCCCGGCTCCTGGCCCTTGAAGTCGTTGGACGGAAAGCCCAGCACCGAGAAACCGCGCCCGGCAAGCTCCTGGTGCAGGGCCTCCAGCCCCTCGTACTGCGGCGTGTAGCCGCACTTGGAGGCGGTGTTGACCACCAGCAGCACCTTGCCGCTGTATTCGCGGTTCAGGTTTACCGGCTCCTTTCCGGCCAGCGGACGATAGTCGCGGTCCAGTAAGGCACCGTCGGCGGCGCTGGCCGCGCCCACCATCGACATGGCAAACGCCATTCCAATCAAATAGTTGCGAATGGACATCGGGATTCTCCTGGGTGTGGGCCGGCGTCGCTCGAAGACTAGGCCATCAGTTGGGTTACAGGGGAGTTGCATGTCAGCGTGTCGGTGTTATAGTTGCATACAACACCAGCCACCCTACACAGGGGGACCGCCATGAACCGAAGCCACCAACGACATCTTTTCCCGGCACTCACCGCTGCCGGCACGCTGTTGCTGATCGGTTGCACGCTGTCCCTGCCTGCCGGCCGTGGCCCGGTCCAGGATTATGCCGCCGGGACCACCGGCGAAGAGCAGGAGGCCAACGCGCAGGAGAAGGCCAGGCGCCCCGTCCGGCGGATGCGGACCAGCCTCTCCCTGCCCTACTTCTCATTCGCACAGTCGCTGAATCCACGGAGCTGACCATGAGCGATATCCAGTGGAGCGATGGCGCTCCCATCTACCGCCAGCTGAAGGATCGCGTCATCGCGATGATGCTGGACGGCATCATCAAGCCGGGCGACGCCCTGCCCTCGGTGCGCCAGGTGGCCGCCGAGTACCAGTTGAACCCGATCACGGTCTCGCGCGCCTACCAGGAACTGGCCGATGAGAACCTGGTCGAGAAGCGCCGCGGCCTGGGCATGTTCATGACCGAGGAAGCCGCGCGCAAGCTGCGCGGCAGCGAGCGCGACCGTTTTCTCAACGAAGAGTGGCCCGGCGTGCTGGAACGCATCCAGCGTCTGGGCCTGACCTTGGAAGATCTGCTGCCACCGGGGACCACACCATGAATGCCGCCGTCGAAGCCGTCGTTTCCGCTCACAACCTGCGCAAGGTCTACAAGCAGAAGCCGGCACTGGACAACACCAGCTTCACCATCGCGCCGGGCCGCATCGTCGGCCTGATCGGCCCCAACGGCGCCGGCAAGACCACCGCGCTCAAGGCCCTGCTCGGCCTGACCTCGTTCGAGGGCGAACTGCGCGTGCTCGGCATGGATCCGCGCGCCCAGCGCAACGCGTTGATGAACGATGTGTGCTTCATCGCCGACGTGGCGGTGCTGCCGCGCTGGATCCGGGTCAAGGAGGCCATCGACTTCGTCGCCGGCGTGCACCCGCGCTTCGACCGCGCCCGCTGCGAGCGCTTCCTGGCCAACACCAAGCTGCAGCCCAAGCAGCGCGTGTCCGAGCTGTCCAAGGGCATGGTGGTGCAGCTGCACCTGGCGCTGGTGATGGCCATCGACGCGCGCGTACTGGTGCTGGACGAGCCGACCCTGGGCCTGGACATCCTCTACCGCAAGGAGTTCTACCAGCGCCTGCTGGAAGACTACTTCGACGAGCAGAAGACGATCATCGTCACCACCCACCAGGTCGAGGAGATCGAGCACATCCTCACCGACGTGCTGTTCATCCGCGACGGGAAGATCGTGCTCAGCGCCGACATGGAAAGCGTGTCCGAACGCTATACCGAGCTGCTGGCCTCGGCCGACACCCTGCAGGCCGCGCGCGAACTGGGCCCCATCGACGAGCGTTCGCTGCCGTTCGGCAAGACCGTGCTGCTCTACGACGGCGCCGACCGCAGCCAGCTCGATGCCCTGGGCGAAACCCGCAACCCCGGCCTCGCCGACCTGTTCGTGGCCATCATGAAGGGAACCTACGCATGAACGCCGTCCATCACATCACCCCGCTGGGCAAGTTCAAGTGGCTGCTCAAGCGCGAATACTGGGAAAACCGCGGCGGCTTCCTGCGCGCGCCGCTGGTGGCCGGCGGCATCTCCCTGCTGCTGTCGCTGATGGCGATCATCGCCGGCCTGTTCGCCGCCCACCGCGCCGCCAAGAACGGCGACCTGCACATCAACGGCGTCAACGTCAACGGCCTGGAACTGGGCATGCTGACCGAGCACATGACGCCGGCGGACATGGTCAAGTTCGGCGAGGGCATGAACGTCACCCTGCTGCTGAGTTCGGCGTGGCCGTTCATCACCCTGGCCTTCGTGGTGTTCTTCTACTGCCTGGGCGCGCTGTACGACGACCGCCGCGACCGCAGCGTGCTGTTCTGGAAGTCGATGCCGGTCTCCGACACGCAGACGGTGCTGTCCAAGCTGGTCGGCGCGCTGGTCATCGCCCCGCTGCTGGCGGTCGCCGCCGCCATCGTGACGATGTTCGGCTTCATGATCATCATCAGCCTGGTGGTGCTGTTCCACGGCGGCAACCCGATCACCCTGATCTGGGCCTCGTCCAACCCGTTCTCGATCGCCGCCAGCCACCTGGCCTGGATCCCGGTCTATGCGCTGTGGGCGCTGCCCACCGCCGGCTGGCTGATGCTGTGCTCGGCCTGGGCCAGGAGCAAGCCGTTCCTGTGGGCGGTGATGCTGCCGGTGTTCGCCGGGGTCATCGTCAGCTGGTTCGACCTGATGAAGCTGTCCGGCCTCAACAACGGTTGGTTCTGGGGACACGTGGTCGGCCGCCTGCTGCTCAGCGCCACGCCGGGCATCGAGCTGGCCTACCGCAGCCCCACGCCCAATGGCGAGTCGGTGAATTCGATGCTGCATGGTTTCTCGCCCAGCGTGCAGCTGGCCGGCCTGGCCAACCCCGAGCTCTGGATCGGCGTGGTGGTCGGCGCCCTGTTCATCGCCGCCGCGATCTGGCTGCGCCAGCGCCGCGACGAAATCTGACCGCCCTGCCTGTCCCACCGCGATTTCGAGGAACCCGATGGACATCAAGCACGCAACGATCAAGCCCCTGCTGTTCGCCCTGGCGCTGCTGCCGGGCCTGGCCCTGGCCGACGAGCACTGCAAGTTCAGCCAGCCCAAGGCACTGGAACTGGAACTGGCCGGCGTCAAGGCCGTGGTGTTCGAGGTCAACAGCCACGACCTGAAGCTGCAGGCATCGCCCGGCGCCCGCGCCGCGCTGTCCGGCCGCGCCTGCGCCTCCAGCCAGGACCTGCTCGGCCAGCTGTCGCTCACCCAGGAAAAGGCCGGCGACAAGCTCGTCGTCCGCCTGCAGCGCGAGAACCGCGGCATCAACATCGGCTTCGGCTCGAACTACGCGTGGCTGGACATCGGCGGCACGCTGCCGGACGACATCCTGGTCCAGCTCAAGGTCGGTTCCGGCGACGCCACGCTCAGCGGCGCGCAGGCGATGAGCGCCGACGTCGGCTCCGGCGACGTGAAGGCGCGCGACATCAAGGGACTGGCCACCGCCGCGGTCGGCTCCGGCGACATCGAACTGGACAACGTCGGCACCCTGCACGTGGTCTCGATCGGCTCGGGCGATGTCCGCGTCGACGGCGTGCGTGGCGATGCCAGGGTCGGCAGCATCGGCTCGGGCGACCTGGAACTGCACGAAGTGCAGGGCAACGTGGACATCGCCAGCATCGGCTCGGGCGACGTCGACGTCGGTGCCGTCCGCGGCGCGGTGAGCCTGGGCACGCTGGGCTCGGGCGACCTGCGCGTGCGCGCTGCCGGCAGCCTGCGGGTGCAGCGCACCGGCAGCGGTTCGGTCGACCATTCGGGCATCCGCGGCGCCGTCGAACTGCCCCGGAAGCACTGATTCCTCCCTCCTTGCCAGCAACGGAAGCACTCACATGAAAACGCTCAAAGCCCCCCTGTTCGCGCTGATGCTGTGCCTGCCGCTGCTTGCCTGCGGCAACCGTCCGCAGGCAAGTAACGATGCCGGCGGCGACACCAGCCTCGGCCAGAAGGTCCGCGAAGCCACCGACAAGGCGCGCAAGGAAATGGCCGTGAAGAACATCAGCGTTTCCAGCGACAACGGCGTCAAGGTCGAGATCTCGCCGGCCGGCGACCTGCTGATCGATGGCAAGGCTGTCGCCGTCGACGATGCCCAGCGCAAGCTGCTGCTGCAGTACCGCGGGCAGGTGATGCAGGTGGCCGAGGCCGGCATCGAGATCGGCGTACAGGGCGCCAACCTCGGCGTCCGTGCCGCCGGCGAAGCGCTCAAGGGCATCCTGTCCGGCGACACCGACCAGATCGAGAAGCGGATCGACGCCGAGGCGAAGAAGCTGGAGGAAAGCGCCACGAAGATCTGCGACCGCCTGCCGGCGATGCTTGCCACCCAGCAGCAGCTGGCCGCCGCCATCCCCGAATTCAAGCCCTACGCGAAGATGGACCAGAGCGACATCGATGAATGCCGCAAGGGCCACGTGACGATGCGCTGACCGTCACTGGCGGCGGGGGCGGTAGAATCGCCGCTCCCCCGCCGTACCGTTCCGCCACGCCATGAAGAAACTGCTGCTGCCCCTCCTGCTGGCCTGCATCGCCGCCGTCGCCGGTTGCGGCGACCGTGAGCAGTACGCCGCCCACCGCGCCGAGCGCAGCAAGCCGAAGATGGAAGTGGGCGCCACCATGGTGTCGGTGCGGCGCGCGCCCTACCCGAACCTGGACATCCTGCCCGACGGCAGGCTGCGCGTGGACGACATCGAGATTCCGCTCGACGAGGGCCAGCGCGAACTGCTGCAGACCAGCTTCGTCAAGCTGCAGATCCTGCGCCAGAACACGCTGACCGAGGCGACCGCACCGGCCGATGCCAGCGGCCGCACCGTACCGCTGGAAGTACCGGCGGGCGAAACGCCGTTCCCGCCGGACCTGGCCCAGCGCATTCCCGAATTCAAGGAATACGCCGAAGCGCTGGCCAACCCGCGCGCACTGCGCTGATTCCGCGCCCCAGGCGCGGCGCTGACCGTCAAGGTACGCGCCGCGTCCGGCCGGCTCCGCTAGGCGCCCCCCAGGGTGGCGAACAGCAGGGCGGCGAGCGACGCCAACCAGGAAATGCCCACGTAGAACCGTAGTTCCTGGGCACTCAGGGACGCAGCAAACCAATCGAACAGGAAGAAGGATTTCCATCCTTCCAGGGTGTCGACACCGTCCATGAAGACCACCCAGAAGCAGAACGCCGTATAGAGCCCGAAAACCAGAAACGCCATGAATCCCCCTGTCTTCCGTGGCGGTTGGACTCCCGTTTACCACACCGCGTCCCCACGATGGCGCCCGGCGCGATCCCACGCGCTGCCGGGCGATGGATCCGGGATGGGAAATCAATGGTCGTGGATGCCGCCCCGCGTCAATGCGGCCGGGTCCAGCAGGCGTTTCAGTTCCGCTTCCGGCAGGCCGCTGTCCTCGCAGGCCACCTCCAGCACCGGGCGCTGTTCCTTGTAGGCGCGCTTGGCGATGGCCGCGGCCTTCTCGTAGCCGATGATCGGATTGAGCGCGGTCACCAGGATCGGATTGCGCGCCAGCGCCTCGCGCACCCGCTCCTGCCTGACCACCAGGCCGGCGAACACCTTGTCGGCCAGCAGGTTCATCACGCTGGACAGCAGCTGGATCGAATCGAGCAGGTTGGCCGCGATCAGCGGCAGCGCCACGTTCAGCTGGAAATTGCCGGTCTGCCCGGCCACCGTGATCGCGGCGTGGTGGCCGATCACCTGCGCCGCCGCCATCACCGTCGCTTCCGGGATCACCGGATTGACCTTGCCCGGCATGATCGAGCTGCCCGGCTGCAGCGCCGGCAGCTCGACCTCGCCCAAGCCCGCCAACGGCCCGGAATTCATCCAGCGCAGGTCGTTGGCGATCTTGATCAGCGCCACCGCCAGCGCGTTGAGCTGGCCGGACAGTTCCACCGCATCGTCCTGCGCGGCCAGTCCTTCGAACTTGTTCTGGGCGCTTTCGAACTTGGCTCCCGTCGCAGCCGAGAGCGCACGCGCCACCTTGCCGCCGAAGCGCGGATCGGCGTTGATGCCGGTGCCGATCGCGGTGCCGCCCAGCGGCAGCCGGCGCAGCCGCTTCAACGCGTCCTCGATGCGGCCCTGCGCCGATTCCAGCTGCGCCGACCAGGCGCCGAACTCCTGGGCGAAGGTCAGCGGCATCGCATCCATCAGGTGGGTGCGGCCGGTCTTGACCACCTTGCCCAGGCCGCGCCCGCGCTTGTCGATGGTCCGGCGCAGGTGCCTGAGCGCAGGCAGCAGCTTTTCCACCGTTTCCAGCTGCGCCGAGACGCGGATGGCGGTGGGGATCACATCGTTGGAACTCTGCCCGAGATTGACGTGGTCATTGGGATGCACCGGGGTCTTGCCCGCCTTGCCGGCGCCCGCTTTCATCCGCCGCGAAGCGAGCGTGGCGATGACCTCGTTGGCGTTCATGTTCGACGAGGTGCCCGAGCCGGTCTGGTAGACGTCGATGGGGAAATGCGCATCGTGCCCGCCATCGGCCACCTCCAGCGCCGCCGCGCGGATCGCCCGGCCCACGCCCTTGGGCAACAGCCCCAGCCCGACATTGACCTCGGCGGCGCTGGCCTTGATCAGCCCCAGCGCGCGGATGAAGGCCCGCGGCATGCGCTGCCCGGACACCGGGAAATTCTGCACCGCGCGCTGGGTCTGCGCGCCCCACAGCGCCTCGGCCGGCACCTGCAGTTCGCCCATGCTGTCGTGTTCGATCCTGAAGCTCTTGCTCATCGTTCAACTCCACATTGTGTTTCGTACAGGGAAGTCGCAGCTGGCGGCGGCTGGCGATGCCGCACCACCATACCGCCGATGGCACCCTGCCGCGCACGCGGCCGTCATCGGCTAGACTCGGGCATCCGCATTTCCCTGCCTTCCCGCACACATGGGCGACGACCCCGACGGCTGTTGCGGCCGGACATTTCCCGGCCCCCGCTGCACCCTCCCTTCCACGATCCGCCATGATGGAGGGGAACCGTGATCGGCAACCTCGCCCTGCTGGCCGTGGCCCTGCTGCTGGTCCTGCTCAACGGCTTCTTCGTCGCCGCCGAGTTCGCCCTGGTCAAGCTGCGCCACACCCAGGCGCAGGGGCTGGCCGAGCACCATGGCTGGCGCGGCCGCCTGCTGCTGAACGTGCACGGCCACCTCGACGCCTACCTGTCGGCCTGCCAGCTCGGCATCACCCTGGCGTCGCTGGGGCTGGGCTGGGTCGGCGAACCGGCGTTCGCGCACCTGCTGCAGCCGCTGTTCGACCTGCTCGGCCTGGCGCCGGAAGCCGCGCGCCTGACCAGCTTCGTCATCGCTTTCAGCGTGATCTCGTTCCTGCACATCGTGCTCGGCGAACTGGCGCCCAAGTCGATGGCGATCCGCCGCCCGGAGCGGATGTCGCTGTGGACCGCGGCGCCGCTGTACCTGTTCTACTGGGCGATGTACCCGGCGATCTGGCTGCTCAACAACAGCGCCAACCTGCTGCTGCGGGCACTGGGCTGGGGCGACGTCGAGCATGCCTCGCACCGCTATTCGCGCGAGGAGCTGAAGCTGATCCTCGGCGGCCAGCAGCGCAGCGGCGGCGACCACGAGCTGGCGCTGATGAGCCATGCGCTGGAGCTGCCCGAACTGGTCGCCGGCGACCTGATGCGCTCGGCCGACCACCTGCACAGCTTCCGTGACGGCATGGACCTGCAGGCGGTGCTGGCCGGGTTCGCCGCCAGCCGCTACAGCCGCTACCCCTGGTTCGCCGCCGACGGCGAGCAGGTGCGCGGCATCCTGCACATGAAGGACCTGCTGGTGGAACTGGCGCGCGGCAATCCACGCCCGGACCCGCCCCCGCTGCTGCGCCCGGCCAACCTGATCGCGCTGGAAACCCCGGTGCCGCAGGTGCTGGAACGCTTCCGCACCGGCACCACCCACCTGGCCCTGTGCGTGGACGAGCACGGCCGCATCCTCGGCTACTTCACCCTGGAAGACCTGCTGGAAGTGGTGGTGGGCGATATCGAGGACGAGCATCCCCATGCCGTCGGGGACGCCCCGACCCGGGGCGCCGACGGCAGCGTGCTGGTCGCCGGTTCGACCTCGATCTTCCGGCTGGAACGCCTGCTCGGCCGCGACCTGGCCGCGCCCGCTCACGTCAACTCGGTCGGCGGGCTGATCCTGCACCAGCTGCAGCGCCTGCCCGAGGAAGGCGAGGCGCAGGACATCGACGGCTACCGTTTCACGGTGCGCCGCATGGCCGGGCACCGCATCCAGGCGGTCACGGTGGAACGGCTCCCGGCCCCGGACGGCGCGGCGGCGTAGAATACGCGCCCCTGCCCCTGCGCCAGCCTGCCCCTCATGACCGATCCGTCCCGTCCAGAAGCCGCCCTGCTCGCCCTGTCCCCGCTCGATGGCCGCTATGCCGGCAAGGTCGACGGGCTGCGCCCGATCTTCTCCGAGTACGGCCTGATCAAGGCACGGGTGAAGGTCGAGATCGAATGGCTGCTGGCGCTGGCCGCCGAGCCGGGCATCGGCGAACTGGCCGACTTCTCCGCCGCCGGCAAGGCCCGGCTGCGCGCCCTGGCCGACGGTTTCTCGGTGGCCGACGCCGCCCGCGTCAAGGACATCGAGCGCACCACCAACCATGACGTCAAGGCGGTGGAATACTTCATCAAGGAACGGCTCAAGGACGACGCCGAGCTCGCGCCGGCGCTGGAATTCGTGCACTTCGCCTGCACCAGCGAGGACATCAACAACCTGTCCTACGGCCTGATGCTGGCGCAGGCACGCAGCCAGGTGTTGCTGCCGACGCTGGAAGGCATCGCCGCCTCGCTGCGCCGGCTGGCGCATGAGCAGGCCGCGCAGCCGATGCTCTCGCGCACCCACGGCCAGACCGCCTCGCCGACCACGCTGGGCAAGGAGGTCGCCAACGTCGTCGCCCGCCTGGAGCGGCAGATCCGCCAGATCGGCGCGGTCGAGCTGACCGGCAAGATCAATGGCGCGGTGGGCAACTACAACGCGCACGTGGTGTCCTATCCGGACATCGACTGGCCGGCCTTCGCCGAAACCTTCGTCACCTCGCTGGGGCTGGTGTTCAACCCCTACACCACCCAGATCGAGCCGCACGACAACGTCGCCGAGATCGGAGATGCGACGCGCCGCGCCAACACCATCCTGATCGACCTGGCCCGCGACATCTGGGGCTATGTCTCGCTGGGCTACTTCAAGCAGAAGCTCAAGGAAGGCGAAGTCGGTTCCTCGACCATGCCGCACAAGGTCAACCCGATCGACTTCGAGAACGCCGAGGGCAACTTCGGCATCGCCAACGCGCTGTTCGAGCACTTCAGCGCCAAGCTGCCGATCAGCCGCTGGCAGCGCGACCTGACCGACTCCACCGTGCTGCGCGCGCTGGGCACCGCCTTCGGCCATACCCAGGTGGCGCTGGAGTCGCTGGCCAAGGGCCTGGGCAAGCTGGAAGTGAACCCGCAGCGCCTGGACGCCGACCTCGACGCGGCCTGGGAAGTGCTGGCCGAAGCCGTGCAGACGGTGATGCGCCGCCATGGCCTGCCCAACCCGTACGAACAGCTTAAGGCCCTGACCCGCGGCCAGGGCATCACCGCCGATTCGATGCGCGGGTTCATCGAATCGCTGGACCTGCCCGCCGACGCCAAGCAGCGCCTGCGCGAGCTCACCCCGGGCGGCTACGCCGGCCTGGCCGCCGGGCTGGCCAAGGCGATCTGACGCCGGAGCGCGCAATCGCAGGATGCGCGCCGGCAGTGGGCGGCCCTGGCCTGCTGGCACTGCCGGCCTTCCATCCGGCCCCTGGATTCACCCGGCAACGGCAGGCGCAGGCTTCGCCGTTGCCGCATCGAGCGATGGCATCGCGCCGGTCCGCCGCCGGCGGCGCGGGACCGGCCCCTGCGATCGCCCGTGGCCGCGGCCAGCGCGATTTCGCCCTGTCCGATCGTCCGGCGCCCTCGCGCGCTTCGCGCGACCGCAGCCCGGCCGGGCGCGTCCATCCACGCGAACAGGCGACGCCGCCGCCGTCTGCGCTGCTGTCCCGACGGGCCGCAACTGGAACAATCGCCGCCAATCGTGTAGAAAAGCCCGGTTGCGGTACCGTCACCGGCGGTAACCAGCTTTGCCGGGCAGGACGCAAGGGCCTGCAAGACGAAGCGCCAAGACAGCCACTCCCGGCGGGGTGGCTGTCTAGGCGC
>NZ_JASCOS010000109.1:0-11907 GCF_029959705.1 Stenotrophomonas sp. PS02297
CCCCGGGGGGGGGCCAGCCCGGCGCCGCCAGGGCGCCGGGCGGCGCGGCGCCGCGGGCCGCGGCCGGCGGCGCTATCTGGACGCGCTGCGCGGCCTGCCACAGCGGGTCTGGACCAGCGCGGCATGGCAGCGCATGTGGAGTTTCCAGGCCGGGCTCTCGCCGCGCGCGCGGAGGTGGCTGACGATCGTCGCCGGCCTGGCGACGCTGGGCCTGGGGCTGCTGTGCATCACCCAGCCGTTCAGCTATTTCGCGCAGCTTGTTTTCGTGCTGCTGCTGTGGGGCATCGCCCTGCTGATAAAGCGCATGCCCGGACGCTACGCCACGCTGATCCTGGTGGTGCTGTCGATCACCGTGTCGTGCCGCTACCTGTGGTGGCGGTACACCGCCACGCTCAACTGGAACAGCAAGTTCGACCTGGCCTGCGGCATCGTCCTGCTCGCCGCGGAAACCTATTCCTGGCTGGTGCTGATGCTGGGCTACGTGCAGGTGGCCTGGCCGCTGCAGCGCAGGCCGTCGGCGCTGCCGCCTGATCCGCGCGACTGGCCCACCGTGGACGTGCTGATCCCGACCTACAACGAGGAACTGTCGCTGGTGCGGCACACGGTGCACGCCGCACTGGGCCTGGACTGGCCGGCGGACAAGCTGCGCATCCACCTGCTCGACGACGGCAGGCGCGCCGAGTTCCGCGAGTTCGCCGCGCAGGCGGGGGTCAACTACATCACCCGCAGCGACAACCGCCACGCCAAGGCCGGCAACCTCAACCATGCACTGACCCAGATCGACGGCGAACTGGTGGCGATCTTCGACTGCGACCACCTGCCGGTGCGCTCGTTCCTGCAGGTCACCACCGGCTGGTTCCTGCGCGATGCGAAGCTGGCGCTGGTGCAGACCCCGCACCATTTCTTCTCGCCCGATCCGTTCGAGCGCAACCTGCGCGTGTTCCGCCGCGACCCCAACGAGGGCGAGCTGTTCTACGGCCTGGTGCAGGACGGCAACGACCTGTGGAACGCGGCCTTCTTCTGCGGCTCGTGCGCGGTGCTGCGGCGCGCGGCCATCGACGATATCGGCGGCTTCGCCACCGAGACCGTCACCGAGGACGCGCATACCGCGCTGCGCCTGCACCGCAACGGCTGGAATTCGGCCTACCTGCGCATTCCGCAGGCCGCCGGCCTGGCCACCGACAGCCTCGGCGCGCACGTCAACCAGCGCATCCGCTGGGCGCGCGGCATGGTGCAGATCTTCCGCATCGACAACCCGCTGCTGGGCAAGGGCCTGAACCTGTTCCAGCGTTTCTGCTACGCCAACGCGATGCTGCACTTCCTGGCCGGCATCCCGCGGCTGGTGTTCCTGACCGCGCCGCTGGCCTTTCTGCTGCTGCACGTCTACATCATCTACGCGCCGGCGGTGGCGATCCTGCTGTTCGTGCTGCCGCACATGGCCCACGCCAACCTGACCAATTCGCGCATCCAGGGCCAGTGGCGCCGCCCGTTCTGGGGCGAGGTCTACGAGACCGTGCTGGCCTGGTACATCGCGCGGCCGACCACGGTGGCGCTGTTCAGTCCGACCAGGGGCAAATTCAACGTCACCGACAAGGGCGGCACCCAGGCCGGGGACCGCTTCGACTGGAAGGTCGCCCAGCCCTACCTGGTACTGGCGCTGCTCAACCTCGCCGGGCTGGGGTTCGCGGTATGGCGCTTCCTGCATGGCCCGGCCGACGAACGCGGCACGGTGATCGTCAGTTCGCTGTGGGTGCTCTACAACCTGCTCATCGTCGGCGGCGCGCTGGCGGTCGCGGCCGAGGTGCAGCAGGTGCGCCGCACGCACCGGGTCAGCCAGCGCCTGCCGATGGCGCTGCGCCTGCCCGACGGGCGCACCCTGCGCGGGGTCATGCACGACTACTCCAACGATGGCGTCGGCTTGGAACTGGCGCATGCGCCGGAGCGCGGGTTGGCTGCTGGCACACGGGTTTCCCTGCTGCTCGGCCGTGGCCGCCGCGAGTTCGCGTTCGCCGCGGTGGTCCAGCGCAGCGTCGGCGCGCGCCTGGGCCTGCTGCTGCGGTTCGAGAACGAAGCGCAGCGGGTGGAGTTCGTGCAGTGCACCTTCGCCCGCGCCGACGCCTGGTTGAACTGGCACGCCGGCTACCGGCCGATGAGCCTGCCGCGCAGCCTGTGGAGCGTGCTCAAGCTTGGCTGGCAGGGCTACCGCAGGATGGGCGATTTCGCGCCCATCGATCTCGACCGGCCAATGCACTGGAGCCGCCGCGCGCTGCGCTGGCTGGCCAGTTACGCGCCGCAACGTCCACTTCCTTCCTATCCGGCTGACCCAGCCGCTGACCCGGGGCTTCGTCCATGAGCATTTCCACTTCACTGCGCTGGTTGCTGCTGCCCCTGTTGGCGCTGCCCGTCGCCAACGGTTCGAGCGCGCCGCAGGCGGCACCTGCCGCGCCCCCGGCGGCGGATGCCGTGCCGGTACCTGCGCCCGCCACACCTGCCGCCACGCCGCAGGCGCCGGCGACGGTCTGGTCCGGCGCCGCGTGGCCCTGGCAGCGCGCCAGCACCCTGGCCCAGCTCGGCCGCCGCCAGGACACGCTGCTGTCCGGTGTGCGCAACACCACCACCTTCGAGTTCCAGGTGCGGCGCGACCGCCTGGCGCGCGAGGCCGAGCTCGACCTGAGCTTCACCCCGTCGCCGTCGCTGCTGCCCACGCTCTCGCACCTGCGCGTCTACCTCAACGACGCGCTGATGGACGTGGTGCCGATCGGCAACGACCAGCTCGGCCGGCCGGTGCAGGCCAAGGTGCCGCTGGACGCGCGCCTGATCGCCGACTTCAACCAGATCCGGCTGGAGTTCGTCGGCCATTACACCGACATCTGCGAAGAGCCGACGCACAGCTCGCTGTGGGTCAACCTGTCCAGCAACAGCACCCTGCGCCTGGGCGGCCAGCCGCTGGCGATGCAGGACGACCTGGCCAATTTCCCGCTGCCGTTCTTCGACCCGCGCGATAGCGCGCGGCTGGAACTGCCGGTGGTGTTCGCCGGCTCGCCGTCGGTGGCGCAGCAGCGCGCGGCAGCGCTGATGGCCTCGTACTTCGGCGGCATGGCCGGCTGGTGGCGGCAGGCGCGGTTCCCGGTCAGCTTCGACCGGCTGCCGGCGCAGGGCCACGCGGTGGTGATGGCGGTCAACGGCCGGTTCCCGTCGGTGATCGCCAAGCACGCGCCGGTGCAGGGACCGGTGATCGAACTGGTGTCGCTGCCCGATGACCCGCAGCGCAAGCTGCTGCTGGTGCTGGGCCGCAACGACGAGGACCTGCAGACCGCGGTGTCGGCCATCGCCGCCGGCAACGCGCTGTTCCGCGGCACCCGGGTGCAGGTGGACGAGGTCAAGCCGCTGGCGCCGCGCAAGCCCTACGACGCGCCGAACTGGGTGCGCACCGACCGCGCCGTGCGCTTCGCCGAACTGCTCGACTACCCGCAGCAGCTGCGCGCCAGCGGCATCGCGCCGCAGCCGATCGTGCTCAACCTCAACCTGCCGCCGGACCTGTTCATCTGGCGCAACCAGGGCATTCCGCTCAACCTGCGCTACCGCTACACGCCGCCGTTCAGCAGCGACGAATCGCGGCTGAGCGTGGGCATCAACGACCAGTTCATTTCCAGCTTCCCGTTGATCCGCCGTTCCGGCAAGCAGGGCCTGGAGGAGATCCGCCTGCCGGTGCTGACCTCCGACGCCGGTGCCGGCGACGGCAAGCTGCTGATCCCCGCGCTGAAGATCGGCGACCGCAACCAGCTGCGCTTCGACTTCAACTTCGCCAGCGTCATGGGCAGCGCCCAGCGCGACCATTGCCAGACCGTGCTGCCGCCCAACCTGCAGGCCGCGATCGAGGAGGACTCCTCGATCGACTTCTCCGGCTTCCACCACTACATGGGCCTGCCGGACCTGGCCGCGTTCGCGCTGAGCGGCTTCCCGTTCACGCGCATGGCCGACCTGTCCGAGACCGTGGTGATGATGCCGCCGCGCGCCAACGAGGCGCAGGTCGGCCTGCTGCTGAACCTGGTCGGCGGCCTCGGCGTGCAGAGCGGCTACCCGGCCTATGGCCTGCGCGTGAGCGATGACTGGAAGCAGGCCGCGCGGCTGGACGCCGACGTGCTGATGCTCGGCGAACTGCCGCAGGAGCTGCGCGGCAGCGACCAGCTCTCGCTGATGATCGACAACCAGCGCACCACGCTGCGCAACGGCCGGGTGAGCTCGCCGCAGGAAGCGGTGATCGAGGCCCGCCTGGGCAGCGCCGGCGCCGATGCGGCGGTCAATCGCGTCGGCGTCACCGCCGATGCGCCGTTCGCGGCCATCATCGGCCTGCAGTCGCCGCACCACGCCCAGCGCAGCATCGTGTCGCTGGCCGCGAGCAAGGAGGCGGACTACGCGCTGCTGGACGACGCACTGAGCGACATCGGCAAGCGCGAGGCCATCGCCGGCTCGGTGTCAATCCTGCGCAGCTCCGGCATCCACAGCCAGTTCGTCGGCGAGCATTACTACGTCGGTTCGCTGCCGTGGTGGCTGCTGCTCTGGTACCACCTGGCCGACCACCCGGTGCTGCTGGCGGTGCTGGCCACGGTGGTGGTGCTGATGGTGGCGTTCCTGCTGTGGCGCGCGCTGCGCTGGGTGTCGCAGCGCCGGCTGGAAGCGGCCGAGCACTGATGCCCCGCCGCCTTTCCCTGTCGATGGCGTTGCTGGCAGGCCTGGCCGGGATCGGCCAGGTGGCCGCGCAGGAGCTGCCGCCCACGCCGGCCGGCAGCCTCGCCTCGCAACGCCAATGGCTACTGCAGCAGGTGCGCATCGGCGAGGCCACCGGCCGCCAGCGGCTGATCGAGGACGCGCTGGCGCGGTTGCGCCTGCTGGCGCCGGACGACCGCGCCACGATGGTGGCGATCCTGGAAGTGCAGCTGTCGCAGCAGAAGATCGACGACGCCACCGGAACCCTGCAGCGCCTGCGCCAGATCGGTGCGGGCAGCCGCGAACTGATCGCCGGCGAACGGCTATGGGCGGCGTACCGCGGCGACATGCAGGCCGAACTGCAGCAGGCGCGCATGCTGGCCACCGGCGGGCGCAACGCCGAAGCGCTGGCGATCTATCGCCGGCTGTTCGACGACGACCCGCCGGGCATGCAGCTGGGACTGGAATACTGGCGCCTGCGCGGCGCCGAACCGGCCGGCCGGGCATTGGCGATCCGCCGCCTGACCGCGCTCGACGAGGCCTACCCCGGCAACACCGTGCTGCTGCAGACGCTGGCGCAGTTCCTGTTCGCCAGCGGCCGCGACGGCGAGGCGCTGGCGATCCTGGGGCGCATGGGCAGCAACCCCGAGGCGAGCACCTATGCCGCCGACGCGGAATGGGACTACCTGTCGTCCCGCCAGGCCGATGCGACCAATGTGCGCCGGCTGCAGTCCTTCATCGCCCGCTATCCGGGCTGGGTGCACCTGGACGACGCGCGCCGGCTCTACGACGAGCAGCGCAGGCGCGTGGGCAATCCGGCCTGGCTCGCGGGGCTGCGTGGTGGGCAGCTGCTGGACGCCGGCCGCAACGCGGAGGCGGAAACCGCCTTCCGCCAGGCCCTGCGCGGCTTCCCGCAAGAAGCCGATTTCCAGGGCGGACTGGGGTTGGCGCTGATGCGCCAGGGCCGCCGCGAACAGGCGCTGGAACAGTTCCAGACGGCGCAGCGGCTGCAGGCGGACACCAGCAACAGCGACAAGTGGCGCGACCTGATCGCCAGCACCCGTTACTGGCTGCTCATCGACCAGGCCGACGCCGCGCTGGAGGCCGGCGAACTGGATCGTGCGCAGTCGCTGTACGCGCAGGCGCGCCGGCAGCAGCCACGCGAGATCAACGCGCAGCTCGGGCTGGTCGACGTGGCGGTGGCGCGCGGCGACGATGCCGCGGCCGGCCGCGAACTGCAGGCCGCGCGGCGCATCGCGCCGAACGATCCGAACCTGGTGCGCAGGCTGGCGCAGTTCTACGGGCGCACCGATCCGGCGCAGCTGGAAAGCTACGTCGCCGGCCTGCCGCCGGCGCAGCGCGGGCTCTATGCAGAGGAGCTGCGCAGGCTGCGCCTGGCGAAGCTGCGCGAACAACGCGAGCGCGTGCTCGCGGCGGGCGACGTGGCCACCGCCATCGAGCTGGGGCGCGAGCTGCGCCGCGAGCAGCCGGACGACCCGTGGCTGGCCTATTCGCAGGCCAATGCGCTGCGCACCCGTGGTGCGGCCGAGGAGGCCGACGCGGTGATCGCCGAGATGGCCGGCAAGGCCGGCAACACGCCCGAGGCGCGCTATGCGCAGGCGCTGTACCTGTCCGGTTCGGATCGAATAGCGCCGGCACTGGCCGCGCTGGACGAACTGCCTTCCGCGCAGTGGAGCGACGACATGCGCGCGCTGGCCGCGCGCCTGCATCGCCAGCAGGCCACGGCGCGCGCCTGGGAGCTGCGCGCCGCCGGTCGCGAGGACGAGGCCATCGCCCTGCTGCGGCAACTGCCGCAGGACGCGGACATCCAGCTGACGCTCGCCGACTGGGCGCGCCTGCGCGGCGATCATGCGCAGGCACTGCAGCTTTACCGCCAGGTGCTGGATGCGCAGCCCGGCAATGTGGACGCGCAGTTGGGCAGCGTGCAGACGCTGATCGACAGCGGCGACCTGCAGGCCGCGCGCGCGCGCATGGCCGCTGCGCCACCCGCAGTGGAACCCGCCGACGTCGGCCAGCAGCGGCAGCTTGCCGCGATATGGTCCGGCCTGCACGACGATGCACGGGCGCTGGAGATACTGCGCGGCGTGCTGGCCGCCAAGACCGCGCCGGACCCGCAGGTGTGGCGCGATGCCGCGCGGCTGCTGCGCGCCGACGACCCGGAACAGGCGCTGGACATGTATGCCCGCGCGATGGAGGAGAACGGCCTGCTCGCGCCGCAGCAGGCGCAGCCGCGCGACGACCGCGCGCTCACCCGCGCCAGCCGCGAAACGGCCGGCGACGACTGGCTGCGGCGCAGCCTGCGTGGCGATGTGGAAACGCTGTACCAGCAGCAGAATCCGACGCTGACGGTGATGCAGGATTCGGGGCGGCGCAGCGACGGCACGCCGGGCATCTCGAAGCTCTCGCGCGACACGCGCATCGCCCACCTCGACGCGCCGTTCGCCGGCGGCCTGGGCTGGGCCAGGATCGAACAGGTGCACCTGGACGCGCGTCGTTTCGAGACCGACGCCAACGGCTTCCACGACCAGGATTTCGGCAGTTGCGAGTTGTACCTGCTGCGCGGCGACGGCAGCCGCCTGCAGGCGCCGGGCTGCGACACCCGCCTGCGCCAGCGCATGGATTCCGGCGCCGGCCTGGCGGTGGGCTGGCGCACGCTCGACGACCGCTGGAACTTCGACATCGGCCATACGCCCGCCGGCTATGCGGTCGGCAACTGGCTCGGCGGCGTCACCGTCAACGGCGACCTCGGCCGTTTCGGCTGGGGCGCGACGCTGTCGCGGCGGCCGATGACCAACTCGCTGCTGTCCCAGGCAGGCGCGGTCGATCCGCGCAGCGGCATCGTCTGGGGCGGCGTCACCGCCAATGGCGTCACCTTCAGCCTCGGCTACGACCAGGGCGGCCGCAACGGCGTCTGGTCGAACTGGAGCTGGCACCGCCTGACCGGCCGCAACGTCATGGACAACGACCGCGCCCGCGCGATGGCCGGCTGGTACCACAAGCTGGTGCAGCGCCCGGACCTGCGCGTGGACGTCGGCCTGACCGGCATGTACTGGCGCTATGCGCACGACCTGGGCGGCTATTCGCTGGGGCAGGGCGGCTACTACAGCCCGCAGCGCTATGCCTCATTGAGCGTGCCGGTGAGCCTGGCCTGGCGCAACGATGACTGGTCGGTGCGCGTGGACGCCTCGCTGGGCGTGTCCCGTGCGCACACCGCCTCGATCAGCCGCTTCCCGGAGCCATCGCTGATCGAGCGCGTGATCGAGCAGCTGCAGCCGCTGTATGGCCCGCTCACGCTGGATCCGGCCGGGCTGTACACCGCCGATTCCAGCAGCACCGGGACCGGCCACCGCCTGTACATGGCCGTCGAGCGACGGCTCGGCGACCACTTCGTACTGGGCGCGGCCGGCACCCTGCAGCGCAGCCAGGACTATTCGCCGAACACCTTCCAGCTCTATCTGCGCTATACGCTGAAGCCCTGGCAGGGCAACCTGCCGTTGCCGGTCTCGCCGCTGGTACCGTATGGCGAATTCCGCTAGCTCCCGCTCGAACCCGGTCGCCGCCAACAGGGCGACCGGAAAGGCGAGGGCGACGAATCACGGGCAATCGAGGCTGGAATCCGCGCGATGACGACACCTGCCGATCCAACACGCCGCGCATTGCTGCAGGCCCTGGCCGCCGCGCCGCTGCTGGGCGTGCTGCCGTCCGCCTGCGCCGCCGCCGGCTGGCCGGCCTGGCGGGTGCTGGCCGACAGCAGCCTGAGCGCCGACGGGCGCATGATCGACCGCAGCCAGGACGATCTGCGCAGCACCTCGGAAGGACAGTCCTACGCGTTGTTCTTCGCCCTGGTCGACAACGACCAGGCGCTTTTCGACCGGATCCTCGCCTGGACCGCGAACAACCTCGCCGGCGGCGACATGGGCAAGCGCCTGCCGGCATGGCTGTGGGGGCGCGATGCCAAGGGCGGCTGGAGCGTGCTGGACGCCAATCCCGCTTCCGACTCGGACCTGTGGCTGGCCTATGGGCTGCTCGAAGCCGGCCGGCTGTGGCATCGCCCGGCGCTGACGCGCACCGGCCAGGACATGCTGGCGCAGGTGCGGAGCACCGAAATCGTCGACCTCCCCGGGCTGGGGCCGATGCTGCTGCCCGGCCCGCAGGGCTTCGTCGAGGACGGCGCGACCCGGGTCAATCCCAGCTACCTGCCGCTGCCGTTGCTGCGCCGTTTCGCCGCGGTCGACCGCGATGGCCCGTGGGCGGCGCTGGCCGGCAACACGCTGGAACTGCTGCGGCAGACCGCGCCGCATGGCTTCGCGCCGGACTGGGCGGCATGGCGCGATGGCGCCTTCGTCGCCGATCCGGCCAAGGGCGCGGTCGGCAGTTACGACGCGATCCGCTGCTATCTGTGGGCCGGCATGCTGTCGCCGCGCGACCGCCTGTTCCGCGCACAGCTGCAGGCGCTGTCGGGCCCGTTGCGCCGGCTGCGCGATGGCGGGGCGATGTGGGAGAAGGTCGATACCCGCAGCGGAGCCGGCGAGGGCGAAGGCGGCTATGGCTTCCGTGCCGCCCTGCTGCCCTACCTGCTGGCGCAGGGCGAGCGGACGCTGGCGCAGGCGCTCCGGTCCAGCCTGCCGACGCCCGGGCAGCAGCGAAGCGATGCCCCGGCCTATTACGCGCAGATGCTGAGCCTGTTCGGCCACGGCTGGGCGGAAGGGCGCTACCGCTTCGCCGCAGACGGCCAGCTGCAGCCGCGCTGGCGCTGATCCGCCGGTGCTGCGTGCCCGGTGCCGCGCGCGCTGCGTCGTTGCATGCCAGCCACGCCCGCCTCGATGCCGATGATGGTCGCCGGCGAGGGCGCCGGTCTAGAATGCGCCCCTTCGACAGGGCAGGCAGCGCATGGGGATGCACGAGGAAAGCCACTGCATCAATTGCGTCCGCGCCGTCGCCGGCCCGCAACAGAAGTTCTGCCCGGACTGCGGCCAGCCCACGCCGGCGCGGCGCATCGACTGGGGGTACGTCGGCCATGAGCTGGAGCACGGCGTGCTGCAGATGGACCGCGGCCTGCTGTATTCGTTGAAGCTGCTGATGCTGCAGCCGGGCAGGCTGCTGCGCGACTACATCGAGGGACGGCGCGGCAACCAGGCCAAGCCGCTGCTGCTGGTCACCCTGACCGCCGCGGCGGTGGTGCTGCTGGGCCGTTTTGTCCTCGGCGAAGGCGTGGTGAAAGCGGTGGCGCACGCCGATGCCGCCGCCGCGGTGGAGGCCGGGTCCGCTGCCGCGCGGCACATGGCGCGGTTCACCGCCGCCAGCCAGTCGGTCGCCGGGTGGATCAACGCCAACTTCGCCACCTTCACCTTGTTGCTGCTGCCGATCGAGGCGGGCGTGAGGTGGGCGGTGTTCCGCCGCTACAGCCGGCTGAACTATCCCGAATGGCTGGTGATCTCCACGCTGCTGGTCTCGCAGACATTCGTCGTCTGGATGGCGTTGATCTCGCTGCATCGCTGGCTGCCGCAGCTGCTGCAGTGGGTCGCCTTGTTCGCGGTGGTCTACTGCGTGTTCTCGCTGGTGCAGTTCTTCCAGGGAAGGCCGGCGTGGCAGACGATATGGCGTGTCCTGCTCGCCGAGCTGGTGTTCGCGGTGATCGGCCAGGTATTGATGGCGGTGGCGATCTTCGCGCTCATGGTGGCCAGCTAGCACAGGCCGGCGCCGCTCCCGGGCGCGATGGCACAGGGGCTCACTCCAGCGCGAAACGCAGCACGAACAGTCCGGCCACCAGCCACAGCGCCGGGCGCGCCTCGCGCCAGCGGCCAGTGCCGGCCTTGAGCGCGGCATAGGCGATGAAGCCGAAGGCCAGGCCGTTGGCGATGGAATAGGTGAAGGGCATCGCCAGCGCACACAGCGCGGCGGGCACCGATTCGGTCAGGTCGCTCCATTCCACGTTGACCAGTTCGCGCAGCATCAGCCCGGCCACGAACAGCAGCGCCGGCGCGGTAGCGTAGGCCGGCACCATCGCCGCCAGCGGCGAGAACAGCAGCGCGGCCAGGAACAGCGCGGCAACCACCAGCGCGGTCAGGCCGGTGCGGCCGCCGGCCTGCACGCCGGAGGCGCTCTCGGCGAAGGCGGTGGTGGAACTGGTGCCGAGCAGCGAACCGGCGACGATCGCACTGCTGTCGGCCAACAGCGCGCGGCCGAAGCGCTTGCGGCCATCGGCCAGTTCCAGCAGGCCGGCGCGGCCGACCACGCCGTACAGCGTGCCAGTGGCATCGAACACTTCCACCAGCACGAACACCAACACCACCTGCAGCAGCACGGCGACGGGCGCGCCGCCGTCGTGGTGCAGCAGGCCGGGCAGGTCCAGCTGCAGGAAGGTCGGCGCCAGGCTCGGCGGCAGCGAGACCAGGCCCTGGTACTGCACGTCGCCGGCCAGCCAGCCGGCGGCGGTGACAGCGAGGATGCCGATCAGGATCGCGCCGCGCACGCGCCGCGCCTCCAGCACCGCGATCAGCAGGAAGCCGCCCAGCGCCAGCAGCGGCGGCACGGTATTGAGCGGCCCCAGCGCCAGCATCGTGTCCTCGTTGGCGACGATCACGTTGGACTTCTGCAGCGCGATGATCGCCAGGAACAGGCCGATGCCGGCGACGATGGCCGAACGCAGCGAGGCCGGGATGCCGGCCACCAGCCAGGCACGGACGCCGCTCAGCGACAGCGCCAGGAACACGAGGCCGGAAATGAACACCGCCGCCAGCGCCTGCTGCCACGGCAGCCCGGCCGAGCCGACCACGGTGAAGGCGAAGAACGCGTTCAGGCCCATGCCCGGCGCCATGCCGACCGGGAAGTTCGCCGCCAGCGCCATCACCGCCGAGCCGATCGCCGCGGCCAGGCAGGTGGCCACGAACACCGCGCCCGGATCCATGCCGGTGGTGCCGAGGATGTCGGGGTTGACGAAGACGATGTAGGACATCGTCAGGAAGGTGGTCAGCCCGGCCAATATCTCGGTGCGGACATCGGTGCCGTGCTGGCGGAGCTTGAACAGGCGGTCGAGCGGTGACATGGAAGCTCCGTGGCGGCGGGATGCGTTCTCGGTGAAACAGACGGGTGGGATGCCCGGCCGTGCGGCGCAGCCCCCCCGCGGGGGGGGGGCGGGGCGTGCCCGGCGCGGGCGCCCCCCAGGAACACACCCGGGCG